>JAFOFP010000142.1 GCA_017387285.1 Lachnospiraceae bacterium | reverse complement strand
GTACTGCCGGCCACCAAGATCCTTGTCATTCTGGCCATCTGTATGTACTCCTTAGGTGAACATATACAGCTGGGAATGAAAAATACATTGTCCTTGACCTATGCCAAGCCGGATCATGGCGGAGCAGCTCTGGGCGCCCAGAGTGCAGCCAGTCAGATCGGTACGCTGGCCGGCTACCTGGTCATCGTGGTGGCCTTTTCACTGCTGGCGGGCAGTCAGCCTTACCGGCTGTTTTACTGGATCTCGACGGCACTGGCCGGCATCAGTGCTGTGTTTGCTCTGAAGATCAAGGGAAAGAGCGAGACGGACAAAAATAAACGTCGGTTTTATTTTCACAAAAAGTATAACAAGTATTATATGCTGGAGATGTTTTACGGTGCCCGCAAACAGGTGTTTTTCACCTTTGGCCCCTATGTGCTGATCCTGTTTTACGGAGCCAATGCAGCCACCATCAGCTTGCTGTTTGCCATTTCAGCTGTTACCTGTTTTTTTGCGTCGCCGGTGGTGGGCAAAATCATCGATCGTCTGGGATACAAGGTGGTCATGGTGGCAGACACCCTGATTTTGGTGATCGTGTGCTTCTTTTATGGATTTGCCCATCATTTATTCCCCAAGGACGTGGCCTTTATCATCTGCTGCATAAACTACATTCTGGATTCGGTGATCTCACTGGCATCCATGGCGTCCAATGTTTATGTGCAGGATCTTGCAGATAATGCCGATGAGGTCAAAGCGACCATCTCCACCGGTGTGTCCATCAACCATGTGATCAGCGTGTTTATTGCCCTGTTCGGCGGATGGATCTGGCAGACTTTGGGCATTGAGCTGTTGTTCATCGCCTCGGCGGTTCTGGGTCTGTGCAACAGTGCTTACGCTGCGACCATTAAGGTGAGAAAAAAAGCGGCTTAATTTTGCCAATGGATCTGCTGACCTTTAACCAATGAATATGAAATCAACTGACTTCCGGCCAGATTTTCGCGGTGCATATCCACCGCGGAGATCTGGCTGTTTTCGTAGGTTTTGTAATAGTAAATGCCTCCGGTGGTGTCACAGCAGCAGGAGTAGACGGTGGAGGAGAAACGATCCCCGGCAACCACGCTGCCCCAGGGGTAGGCCACTGCGTCCAACAGATGAAAGAACTGACTGACTGCGTCGG
Organism: Lachnospiraceae bacterium; assembly: GCA_017387285.1. GTDB lineage: Bacteria > Bacillota > Clostridia > Lachnospirales > Lachnospiraceae > RGIG423. Next base: position 10,559 of record JAFOFP010000142.1, on the reverse strand, counting down.
GCCGGTCCGGGCGATGGGTGTCGGACTCGGTGCAGGATTTCATGAACACTGCTTTCACGAAGCGGGAGGGAGAACTCCAGTCGCCGGGAAGTCCTACAGCCCCCATCCCGTGGCTGTAGATGGTCATATCTGCGGCGGCAGCAAAATGGCCCTTGGGATCCTCGCGGGTCAGATTCATATATTGATTCAGATGAAACATCTGCTTCGGAAAGGGAGGATTGTTGGTCATTACCCCCACCGGGTTGGGATATACATGGAGACCATCGGAGGTGGATTCTACGGTGATGGATTGGGTGCGGTCTGCAATTATCCAGTGGAGAGGGGAGAGGGGGAGAACTGCGCTGAAGGACTCATTCAGCACGTTGGTGTCTGCCAGCAGTTTGGCCGCTTCTCCCACCGTGGAACATTGCCCAAGAAGCCAAGGGATCAATTCAAAGGGGGTCACGTTGTGAGCACCCTCCCGGAAAGGATGATAGACTGCATTGGAGGGGAAATTCAGGCCGGCCATACTGAGTCCCTTCTCGTTGGTGGCTTCATAGTACAGGGGATAATTATCCTGAATGTAGGCCATGCCGATGAGGGCGTGATGGGTGGGCTGGAGAGTCGTATGACGGAAATGAAGCGGGAAGTTTCGCGGAGTGATGGTCACCGACTCCCGGTAAGAGTATTCCAGATCAAGATTGCGGCCGAAATAATGGTCGCCGTAGGATAACGAAATCGCTGTGCACATAGTAAATCTCCTTTGGATTATGGGGGAGAGTCATTCTCTCCACTTATCGATGAGACTGCGGATCTGACCGGCCAGCTTGGCATTGTCCTTGTTTGTCTTTCCGCTGCGGGTCTTGACCAGAGCCAGCAGTGCCTCGGCAGCTGCCAGCAGATCGTTGTAGACCGTCTTTGCCCGGGAACCGGTTTTGGTCAGGAGAGGCTGTTCAATGGGCATGGCATCGGAGTAGATTGTCATTTGCCCGGTTATGAGGTCATATTCGGTGCCGCTGTAGGGAGCCTCTGCGGTGTAACCTTTTTGAATCAGCAAGTCTCGGAAGGTTTCGCAGGAATTATGGTCACCGTGATTGATAAATACCAGGGAGGGCTTGGTCTTAAAACCATCCAGCCAGTTGACCAGACCCTGTTGGTCTGCGTGGCCGCTGGTGCCGTGAAGCTGGCAGATCTCGGCATTGACGGCGATCTCCTCCCCGAACAGCTTGACGGTGCGGGCACCCTGGAGCAGTCGGCGTCCCAGAGATCCTTCAGCCTGATAGCCTACAAAGAGAATGAGACTCTCCGAACGCCACAGGTTGTGCTTTAAGTGGTGACGAATGCGTCCCGCCTCGCACATGCCGCTGGCAGATAGAATAACCTTTGGTTGATCATCGAAGTTGATGGCTTTGGAATCATCGGCAGTCTGAGAGAGGCGAATACCCTCAAACCAGATGGGATTGATGCCTTGATTTAGAAGGTTAATGGTCTGCTCATCAAAGCAGGCAGGATCACACTGGGTGAAGATGCCGGTTGCCTCGATGGCCAGAGGACTGTCCACGTATACAGGAAAGCGGTCATGGCCGGTGATCAGCCCCCTTTGCTTGACCTCACGAATCGCGTAAAGCATTTCCTGAGTACGGCCGACAGCAAAGGCAGGGATGATCACATTTCCCTTTCGATCCAGGGCACGCTGAAGATGCGTGGCCAGTTCGGCGATGGAGTCCCCTTCCTGTTTTTCGTGGAACCGGTCTCCATAGGTGGATTCGATGACCAGATAATCGGTTTCTTCCACTGTCTGGGGATCACGGATAATCGGCTGATCAAGGTTTCCCACGTCTCCGCTGAACACGATCTTTTTGGTGGCATCGCCTTCGGTGAGCCAAAGCTCGATGCAGGCAGAGCCCAGCAGGTGACCCACATCGGTAAAACGAAGATCGATCCCCTCGGCAGGATGGATGATCTCACCGTAGCGGCAGGGGCGAAACCGTCGGATCGCTTCGATGGCATCCTCAATGGTGTAGGTGGGCTCCGGCGGTTTGATACCGGCTCGCTCCGCTTTTCTGGCGTGCCATTCCGCCTCGGACTCTTGAATGTAGGCAGAGTCCCGGAGCATGATATTGCATAGGTCAGAGGTACCCTCGGTGGCGTAGATCACACCGCGAAAACCGTCTTTGCAGAGTTTGGGCAGCATGCCGGAGTGGTCAATGTGGGCGTGGGTGAGGAAAACTGCATCAATGTCACCTGCAGGGATCGGAAGGGAGATATTCTGGAAAAAATCTCTGCCCTGTTCCATGCCGCAGTCCACCAGATAATAGCGGTTTTGAACATCCAACAGTGTACAGCTTCCGGTCACTTCGTGGGTTGCGCGGATAAACCTGATCTTCATGGGTACACCTCCTATTATTTATTCTTATATTATATATTATACAGGTTTCATTATACCGTTTCAATAGAGGCAGCGCAGATGTAATTGATTTTTAATATTTGCCGCGGAGCCCTACCTCGGGCTTGCGCCAGACGGCGGGCTGTGATAAAATGAATGTATTATCACAAGAAAGGCAACGAAGCCCATATGCAGCAGAAAGACGAACAACAGCAGAACGCGCCTCACAAGCGCCGTGTCCGCTATTCGGGGACTCACCCGAAAAATTACAGAGAAAAGTATAAGGAGCATAATCCGGAGAAGTATGCGGATACCATTGAGAAAGTCATCAAAAAGGGCAGTACCCCTGCCGGTATGCATATTTCGATTATGGTGAAAGAAATTCTGGATTTTCTGCAGATCAAACCGGGACAGATCGGTCTGGATGCCACCCTGGGCTACGGCGGTCATACAAAGGAGATGCTTAAGTGTCTGGAGGGAATGGGGCACATCTACGGATTGGATGTGGATCCCATCGAGTCCGCAAAGACGAAAGCTCGCCTTGAGGCGCAAGGGTTTGGCGAAGATGTGCTGACCGTGCGGCTGCAGAATTTTGCGGATATTGATCAGGTGACCAAAGATACCGGAAACAAGTTTGATTTTATTTTGGCGGATCTGGGTGTATCCTCCATGCAGATCGATAATCCCGACAGGGGCTTTTCCTACAAGGTGGAGGGACCTCTTGATCTGCGGATGAACCCGGAAAAAGGAATGAGCGCTGCACAGCGTCTTGCGGAAGTGGACGCTGAGGAGCTGATGGGAATGTTGGTGGACAATTCCGACGAGCCTTACGCCAGAGAGATCACCAGGGCAGTGATAAACCGACGCAGGAAAAAGCTTCCCATTGAGACTACCACTCAGTTAAAGGAAGTGATTGAGGAGGCTTTAAAATTCCTTCCGGAGAAGGAATATAAGGAGACGGTGAAAAAGTCCTGTCAGAGGACGTTTCAGGCTCTTAGAATCGATGTGAATCATGAGTTTGAGGTATTGTATACCTTTTTGGAGAAGCTGCCAGAGGTGCTGGCACCCGGCGGCAGAGTGGCGATTCTGACCTTCCACTCAGGCGAAGACAGACTGGTGAAGCGATCTTTCAAGGAGCTTCAGAAAGCAGGGATCTACAGTGAGGTGGCAGCGGATGTGATCCGCCCCTCCGCAGAGGAGTGCGCCCGCAACAGCCGTGCCAAATCCACCAAGATGAGATGGGCCATCCGTGCAGAGTGAGACCTTGTGATGACTTGTGCGATGAAAACGGATATAGGTGGATCATATTCATGAGAAAGGGGAAAGAATATGAGGAGAGGCGGTCTGAGGGGATGAAATTTCTTGTGTTGAGCTTCGATGATGGAACCGTCTATGATGAACGGTTTGTGGAGCTGCTGGATCGCTATCAGATACCGGCAACCTTCAATTTGAACTCCGGGTTGGATGATTTTGTCTGGTATTGTGACGGACATCCCATCCGACGTCCCAGACTGGCGGACAAGCCTCAGATTTATCAGAATCACGAGGTGGCCAGCCATACCCTTACCCACCCGTGGCTCACATCCCTGTCCGATGAGGAATTGATTGATGAGGTGTCACAGGATGCAGATAATCTGAGTCGTATCTATGGGAGGGAAATCGTCTCCTTCGGAGTTCCCTTTGATGCCTGTACAGAGCGGGAGATCGGGCTGATCCGGGATTGTACACCCATCAAATATTTGCGACTCTCCCAGATGAAGCCCAAGTATGATTTTTCTGCACCGGAGGATCCCTATCATTTTGAGATAAATGCGCTCTATCAGGAGGATGATATCTTTGAGCAGCTAAAGGCATTTGCGGAGAATGAACGGGAAACGTCTGTGTTTATTATTGCAGGGCATTCTTATGAGTTCGAGTTGAATGGTCATTGGGGATATATAGAGGAGCTGCTCCGATACATCAGGAGCCTCGATGGCGTGGAGACCGTCACCTTCGGGGAGGCTGCCCGTAGGCTGTTTGATGATAAAACAACGAAAAACAAATAACAGAAGAAAGATGGAGGTGGGGTTATGTACGATATGACCGTTTATATCGTCCGCCATGGCGAGACCGATTACAATAAGGAAAAACGTCTTCAGGGAGAGATTGACATCCCCATGAATGAGTACGGCAGAGAGCTGGCTCGCCTGACGGCTGCAGGGTTGGCAGATGTTCCCTTTGACAAGGCGTTCAGTTCGCCTTTGGGACGTGCAAAGGAGACGGCTAAGACGATTTTAGGTGATCGGCAGGTGCCTCTATTTGAGGATAGCCGTATCGTAGAGATTTCGCTGGGTGAATATGAAGGATTGTATTTCAGTGAAGAGAATTACAATATTCCCGATCCTGATTTCATGAAGTTCTTTGATGAACCTCAGAACTATCGGACACCGCCTAAAGGGGAAAGTTTTTTTGATGTGATCAACCGGACAGGAGCGTTTTGGGAGGAGTTGATTCACGACGCTTCCAACGAAGGAAAAACGATCCTGGTCACTTCCCACGGTGCGACGATCCGGGGCTTGCTGACTTACATACAGAAGCTGCCCATCGAGCAGTATTGGGGCAGCGGATTGTTTAAAAACTGTGCGGCAGCCATCGTAGAGATCAAGGATGGTCAGGTACAGTTGATCGCAGAGGGAAAAGTGTATTATTGATGTGACAAAAATAAGGAGATCGCAGATGGCGGGGATACTGGAAGTAACCGTTGAATCATTGGAATCGGCCCGAAGTGCCATTGCAGGTGGTGCAGATCGGCTGGAGTTATGCAGTGGTTTGGCCGTAGGAGGGCTGACTCCCTATGCAGAACTTTTGCGGCAGATACGAGAGGAGAGCGATATCTCCATTCGTTGTTTGATTCGTCCGCGGGCGGGGGATTTTCTCTATGGAAAGGAAGAAATCCGGTTGATGGCGGCTCAGGTCGAGCATCTTCGTGATCAAGGCGCAGATGGTTTTGTGATCGGTTGTCTTGATCCGGAGGGGAATCTTGACCGGGAGGCGATGAAACTTCTGCTTAAGGCCGCAGCCGGTACCGGTGTGACGCTGCACCGGTCCATTGATGTATCCAGAGACCCGTTCAGTACTTATCTGGAAGCGGGGGAACTGGGCATTGATACGGTTTTGACCAGTGGAGCAGCAGGGAACTGTATGGAGGGAATGGAGGTCATAGGGCGCCTTTTGGAACTTCGAGATATGCAGAATGGTCCTGAGGTGCTCGTTGGCTGTGGCGTAAATGCTAAGGTGATCAATGCGTTCAGGGAGCAATTTCCTATGGTGAGAGCTTTCCACATGAGCGGCAAGCGGGATGTGGAGAGCGGTATGATATTCCGCAGAGAGGGTATTCCTATGGGCGTCCCCGGTTTTGATGAGTGGCGTATTCCTAAGACGGATATGGAGACCATAAAGCTGGCAAGAGCAGCTATGGGCAGATAGACATATATAAACATACACAAAGAATTTGATAAAAATTAATTGCCCCCGGAGTTAATCTCCGGGGGCAGTTTTATGTACTGCGTGGGCCACAGGAATATTTAAATATTACTGACAGAGCTTCTTGAACTCGTCGTGTACGAACTGAACCTTAGGTCCGATGATAACCTGAACGGAGGTCTTACCGGGGCGGATAACACCGGCAGCACCGGAGGTCTTGATCTTAGCCTCGTCTACCAGCAGACGATCCTTAACTTCCAGTCTCAGACGGGTGATGCAGTGGTCGATGGAAGCGATGTTCTCTTTGCCGCCAAGGCCTTCTAAGATAACCTCAGCCATTGCGGAGTAGTCATCGTTAGCCAGCTCGATCTTGGTCTCGTTCTCCTGATCATCCTCACGGCCGGGGGTCTTCAGATCCCATTTCTTGATAGCGAACAGGAATACAAAGTAGAATACTACGAATGCAGCGATACCCAGAGGGAGAATCAGCCAGTAGTTAGCTGCTGCGGGAAGAGCAGCACCGAACAGAAGGTCGGTAGCTCCTGCGGAGAAACAGAAACCTGCACGGAAGCCCAGAGCAACGGTAACGGTGGTGAAGATGCCGTACAGAGCTGCGTATACAACGTACAGAGGGAATGCCAGGAACATGAATGCGAACTCGAAGGGCTCGGTTACACCACAGATGAATGCACACAGAGCTGCAGAACCAACGATACCGATGGTAGCTTTGCGCTTAGCGGTCTTAGCGGTCTGAACCATAGCCAGAGCAGCGCCGGGGATACCGAACATCATACAAGGGAAGAAACCAGCCATGTACATACCAACGGACCAAGAAACGTCTGCAGAGGTCTGTCCGCTCCAGTAAGCGGAAAGATCGCCAAGACCGATGGTGTTGAACCAGAATACATTGTTCAGTGCGTGATGCAGACCGGTAGGGATCAGCAGACGGTTCAGGAATGCGTAGATACCTGCACCAACAGCATCCAGGCTAACAATACCCTGACCAACAGCAACCAGCGCGCTGAAGATTACGGGCCAAGCGAACAACAGAACAACACAGGTTACGATAGATACAACAGCGGTCAAGATAGCAACGGAACGCTTGCCGGAGAAGAATGCCAGGAACTCAGGCAGCTTGGTGTCCTTGAACTTGTTGTAGCAAACAGCACCGATGATACCGGCAAGGATACCGATGAAGGGGTTAGCGATCTTCTGGAATGCAATGTTTGCATTAGCGATCAGATCCAGAACGAAAGGAGCAACTGCACCAACGGTGCCCTCGCTCAGAACGTTGGTGATCATCAGCCAGGAAACCAGACCTGCAAGACCTGCAGTACCATTGTTTTCCTTAGCCAGACCAACAGCAACACCAACGGCAAACAAAATTGCCATGTTGTCGATCAAAGCAGCGCCGGCCTTGATCAGGAAGAAACCTACGGAATATGCAAAACCGGAAGTAGCATGTCCAAGGCTTGCAGCCCAGTCACCGCCCATCATGTATGCAGGGCAAAGCAGATAGCCGATACCCATGAGAATACCACAGATAGGCAGAACTGCTACGGGCAGCATCAGAGCACTACCCAATTTCTGAAGATGTTTCATCATAAAAATTATCCTCCTAAATATCTTTTTCCTTATCTCTCAGACCATCGGCCCACGATGGTCATCAATACTGAGTAAAATAAATGATGTGACAGGTAAAAATTACAGATTTGCACTGAAGAATGCCTGCAGCTCGGCAGCAGCTTTTTCTTCATCGGCACCGTCAACAGTAACGGTCAATTCCATTCCCTGCTTTGCAACCAGACGCATCAGGGCCATCAGCCTTCTCGCATCGGCGGAACCGGTGGGAGCGGTGATGGTGATTGCTGAGGTGTAGGGAGCAACAGCCTTCACCAACATACCTGCGGGACGGGCATGCATGCCAAGGGGATCGGTGATCACATACTTAAATTCTTTCATGATTTATTTCCTCACTTTCGCGTTTTATAACTGTTTTATACGTCGGATTCACAGACGCGCTTTCTGGATTCCAAAATACGGCCGGCAGCCATACTCAGCTCAGAAAAGCCCATCTCAATGAATTTTTCCTGCAGCTTGGGATCTGCGCCCAGCTCGCCGCAGATACCTGCCCAGATACCGTTATCGTTGGCTGCCTTGGCAATGTGAGCCATCAGTGCCAGCAATGCGGGGTGATAGGGGTCATAGAACTCGCCCAGCTTGGCGTTCTGACGGTCAACGGCCAGCGTGTATTGGGTCAGATCGTTGGTTCCCACCGAGAAGAAGGCAGCTTCCTTTGCCAGATCATTGGCCAGGATTGCAGCAGCGGGGGTCTCAATCATGACACCGATGGGAACCTCCTTGGTGGGGATGCCCTCCTTGGTCAGTTCATTGCGAACCTTGGCACACAGCGCTTTGGCCGCTTTTAACTCCCAGACGGAGGCAACCATGGGGAACATTACGTTCAGATTGCCGTAAGCGGAAGCTCGGTAGATGGCTCTTAACTGGGGACGGAAAATCTCCTCATTGGTCAGGCAGATACGAAGGCCTCTCAGGCCGAGAGCGGGATTTTCTTCCTTTTCCAGACCGAGATAAGCGACCTGCTTGTCAGCACCGATATCCAGTGTACGAATGACAACAGGGCGTTCACCCATGATCAGGGCAACTTTCTTGTAGGCCTCAAACAAATCATCCTCACTGGGGAGGGAATCACGGCCAAGATATAAGAACTCACTGCGCATCAGACCGACACCCTCAGCATCAGCTTTAATGGCGTCCTCGGCATCCTCAGGACAACCGATATTGGCAGCTAACAGAACTTTTTTGCCGGAGCGGGTGATGCTTTCCTTGCCGCGATAAGCTTCCAGAGCATTTTTAGCGGCAGCAGCTTCCTCCTGCTTAGCCTTTAACATGGCAAGGGTTTCCTCGTCGGGATCTGCATACCAGGTGCCGGTGAAACCGTCCACTGCCAGGATCTGACAGCTACGGGCATCGTCAAAGTTGATGTCCGCCTGAACCAAAGAGGGAATGCTCAAGGTGCGGGCGAGAATCGCTGTGTGGCTGGAGGAGGAACCCTGTCGGGTGACAAAAGCCAGAATACGGTCACGGGGAAGCTGGATGGTCTCACTGGGGGCCAGATCCTCAGCTACCAACAGGAAAGAACCGTCAGGCAATGAAAAACCGGTATTGCCGCAAAGAATATCATAGATGCGCTGGGACATATCGCGAATATCGGCGCTTCTGGCCTTCATATATTCATCGTCCATAGCGGCGAAGATCTGAGCAAACTCCTCGCCGGTTTCCAAAGCAGCCAATGCTGCAGCGGCTCCGCTCTCAATGGACATGGTGACGCCATCCACATAATCAGGGTCATCCAGCATCAGAAGCTGCACTTCCACGATAGCTGCATGTTCCTCACCTACCTCTGCCTTTGCTTTCTCAAAGATAGCGGTCAGCTGCTCGCGGGCAACCTCCACAGCAGATTCGAATTTGGCTTTTTCCACAGCAGGGTCCCCGGAGGGAACGGGAAGGGTACGCTGAGCCTTACTGTATACAACGGCAGGACCGATAGCTACGCCGGGGAAAACCGGCAAACCGATACCTTTTCTCATAAAGATCTCCTTACTTCGCCAATTCAATGACGATATCGTCGTTGGAAACCGCCTTACCGGTAAAGGTGTCGAAGGTGGGATAGTCACCGCTGTTGCAAACCAGAACAGGGGTAATGATCTCCAGACCTGCTGCCTTGATGGCCTCAAGATCAGCCTCCATCAGAAGCTGTCCTTTCTTCACCTTGTCACCGTTGGCAACATGGATAGTGAAGGGCTTTCCTTCCAAAGCGACAGTTTCCAGACCTACATGGATCAGCAGCTCAGCTCCGCAATCAGCCATCAGGCTCACTGCATGGCCGGTGGTGAACATCATGTCCACGGTGGCATCACAGGGCGCATAAACCTTGCCTTCGGTGGGAATGATGGCAATACCATTTCCCAGCATACCTTCAGCGAAGGTGGGGTCGGGAACTTCGGTGATCGGAACGGCGTTTCCAATCATGGGAGCATAGAGAGCATCAGTAGGTTTGCCAAATAATTTTTTGAAAAATCCCATATCAAATAACTTCCTTTCGAGACTATATTATGTTATTATTGCACATATATAGAATACTAAAATTTGATTATACTGTCAATTAATAGATAGGCAGAAGGCGGATTTTCGGCAGACACCATAGACAATTTGTTGAGAAATTGTGCAAGTTGCCATATTTTTTTGACATATATTCGGTTGAGTGCGTTTTATGTTATACTATTCCGGGAGGTGTTTTTATGAAGAGAATATTAGATTGTCAGAGTTCGGATTTTAAACATATGACGTCAAAACAGTTGTTGGAGGCCATCGCCGGAAGTGAGGGGCGGACCATTGCCTGCGAGACCATCGGCGCGATCATGCCCATGCTTGGAGATATTACCAATGCCGAGTTTGCTGCTGCTATGGGAGCGGATATTTTGCTTTTGAATGTGTTTGATGTACAAAGACCGCACATCATGGGCTTGCCCAAGACGGAACCGGATCAGGTTATTGCCAAATTAAAGGAATTGACGGGACGTCCTGTCGGAATTAATCTGGAGCCGGTAGAACAGGTGCTTTCCTCCACCGATCCCGAGGAAAACATGTGGGCCATGACTGACGGCAGAAAAGCTACTCCGGAAAATGCGAAAAAAGCTGTGGAGATGGG
>JAFOFP010000141.1 GCA_017387285.1 Lachnospiraceae bacterium | reverse complement strand
CTGGTATCCTGCAGGAAGTCTGCCTGGTCTCCCCAGTTGCGTACATACCAGGGCATACCGCTGGGAATGTTTTTCTCATCTCGTTTGGTCCGGTCATAACCGAAGACCAGAGAGTCGTTGGGCAGTGTGGGCTCCTCGGTGGAGAGATAGGCACTGGCTGCATAAGCTGTCCGCCCGTCATAATCTATGCGTGTCCACTCCTCGTGGTAACCGGTGCGGGTCAAAGGCTGAGAAGGAGCAAGAACTACGATAACCTCGGCGCTGGTGGACGGTGCTGTCCGGATATTCAGATAATCGGTGGTATAGACCGTATCATTCTTTGATTCAAAGGACAGAGTGGGAACCGCATCGGTGCTTTCCGGTGAAGCTTCCGGCTGCGTGGGCTCAGGGTCGGTGGGAGCCTCTGTGGGTGCCTCAGTGGGAGCCTCAGTTGCAGGGCTTTCTGTGGCAGGCGGTTCGGTAGCTGTCGGTGCGTCCGTCTGGATATCCCCCGATAAGGTGGGATCATTTGCTGCCGGAGTCTGATCGGTCTGAACGGAACAGCCGGCGCAGGAGAGAAGCAGAGACAGGATGAGGCCTAAGATAAGGATATGCTTTTTCATGTGATATTCCCCCATATATACTTTTTTCAACAAATTTCGCTATTCATATCATAACCGAAAAATCGTCTGGCGTCAATCATAAGTCGGGGGAAACCGTTGATTGACAATTTTGGAAAATCCCATCATTTGCTGCGCTGGAAAATAAAAATCCCTGCCACGGCAATGGCCATGCCCAGGAGTTTTCGCCAGGAAAAGTCTGCCTTGTCTGCCCCAAAGAGACCGAACAATTCAATGAGATAGGACACCGATAATTGGGCGGTGACGATCAGCAGAGTGGCGCTGGCAGGCCCCAGATCTCCCATACTTTTAACCACAGTCATGGTGATGAAAGCTCCGATCACTCCGCCCAACAGCAGATATTTAGGCTGGACCTCTGACAGGGCAGAGATGCTCTCACGGCCGGTGAAAAACCATGCCACGATACAGACAAGAAAAGCGGTCAGCTGAACCAAACCGGTGGCTACCCACAGACTGGTCTGTTTGGTCACTCCGGTATTGAATACTCCCTGTATGCTCATCAGCGCGCCGGAGAGAAGCGCAATCAACATTCCGATCATCAAAACCTCCCTGGGGATAGTCCCCAAATAAGAATTCGATCACATTCTGACGGTGAAACCGGGAAAATATGTTCAGTGAATAATATGGTAATAAGGAAATCAAAATATGCGTCATGCATAAAAATTCGCAGTTTTCTGTAGAAATGCATAAAATATCGTGAGTATAGGGATGAAAATGTATATAAATACTGTTTTTAATAAAAATCGCAGTTTGTACTTGCATTTTATACAGAAATGATGTATATTTATGAGCAGTGGCCGGTGAAAGACGATTCATCGGAAAAGACATCTTTGGTTGGAGGATAAAATCATGAAAGAAAAAGTAATTTTAGCATATTCCGGCGGTTTGGATACCACAGTGCTGATCCCCTGGTTAAAGGAGAACTACGACTACGAGGTTATCTGTGTTTGTATCGATGTAGGTCAGGGAAATGAGCTGGACGGTCTGGAGGAGAGAGCAAAGTATACCGGCGCTTCCAAGCTGTACATCGAGCATGTGGTGGATGAGTTCTGCGAGGAGTATATTCTGCCCTGTATCAAGGCTGATGCGGTCTACGAGAACAAGTATTTGCTGGGTACCGCGATGGCACGTCCTCTGATCGCAAAGATACTGGTTGATATTGCCAAGAAGGAAGGCGCAGTGGCGATCTGTCACGGTGCTACCGGAAAGGGTAACGATCAGGTTCGTTTCGAGCTGGGCATCAAGGCACTGGCGCCTGAACTGAAGATCATTGCGCCCTGGCGTATCTGGGACATCAAGTCCCGTGAGGAGGAGCTGGAGTACTGCGCAGCCAGAGGCATTGAGCTGCCCTTCAAGGCAAACAACAGCTACAGCCGTGACCGTAACATCTGGCACATCAGCCACGAGGGTCTGGAGCTGGAGGATCCCGCAAATGCACCTCAGTATGATCACATGCTGGTGCTGGGTGTAACCCCCGAGAAGGCTCCCAATGAGCCCGAGGAGATCTCCATCTCCTTTGAGGCAGGTAAGCCTGTGGCACTGAACGGCGAGAAGATGAAGCTGTCCGAGATCATTGAGAAGCTGAACATCTTGGGTGGCAAGCACGGTATCGGCATCTGCGATATCGTGGAGAACCGTATGGTAGGTATGAAGTCCCGTGGCGTTTACGAGACTCCCGGCGGAACGATCCTGATGGAAGCACATATGCAGCTGGAGGAGCTGATCTACGATAAGGAGACCATGAACGCAAAGAAGAACATGGCCAATATGTTCGGTGATATGGTTTACTCCGCAAAATGGTTCACTCCTCTCCGTGAGGCTTGCCAGGCATTCATCGAGTCCGTAAATACCTACGTAACCGGCGAATGTAAGATGAAACTCTACAAGGGCAATATCATCAAGATGGGCACCACCGCTCCTTATTCCATGTACAATGAGAGCATCGCATCCTTCACCACCGGTGATCTGTATGATCACCACGATGCAGAGGGCTTCATCAACCTGTATGGTCTGTCCAGCAAGGTAAGAGCCATGAAGATGGCCGATGTGGCAAAGAAGGGTGAGTAAAGGACAGGACGGTTCTCCAATGTGAGTTTATCCATAGAAATTGAATATCGAACCGATAGATGAAAAAGGGATGTCGCCCGGCTAAATCGATTTGGCCGGGCGATGTCCCTTTTGGTATCGATCATGTTGGCAACTCTTATGGTGTCATTGCGGAGCGAAATCCGTGCTTGTATTTTGTCCGGCATGATCTTATAATGAGGATAGAGCTTAGGTGAAGGAGGGGCAGCAATTAAGTCATGAAATTAATTCCCTGCGTGAAGTATTTGGAAAGTGAAGAGGGATTCCTGAAAAAAAAAGAGATCTTTTTTGATGAGACCGGGATGGATAGCAGACTGGCGACTGCACTGCGGAGACTTCCCTGCACGCCGGGCGGCGTAATGGTGAGGATTTGCATTGATGGCGGACTGGGATCGGTCATAGATGGGATGCCGATGGACCCTTCTAAAGTGACCGAAGGGTATGCATTGAGGGTTTGTGAGGATTGTATATCGATTTGTGCAGCCACCGCAGTAGGTGCCTTTTACGCCATCCAGACCCTTCGACAGCTGTTTATGGAGGAGAAGGTTCCCTGCCTGTACATCAGGGACTGGCCGGATTTCTCCTATCGTGGCTTTTATCACGACGTGACCAGAGGCCGTATCCAGACCGTTGAGACCATCAAAAAGCTGATCGATGACATGGCTTACTACAAGCTGAATTCCCTGCAGCTTTACGTGGAGCATGTATTTGCGTTTG
>JAFOFP010000140.1 GCA_017387285.1 Lachnospiraceae bacterium | reverse complement strand
TTTTTTTACAATAAATTGATGTACGTACATCAATTTTAAAGGAGGTAGATGTGATGAAGGCTGCTGTACTGAAAAAACCATGGACACTGCGAGTGGAGGATGTTCCGGAGCCGGTGGCGGACGAGACCTTTGCCCTGTTGGATGTCAAAGCCTGCGGAATTTGTGGCAGTGATATACGATATTACATGGGAGAAAATCCCTGGGCACTGCACACCTTGGGAAAGGTGATCCCCAACCCGCCCAATATTATTTTCGGCCACGAGATCGCCGGTGTGGTAAAAGAGGTCAAACGCCCGGAGTATGAGCACTTGTTGGGAAAGCGGGTCTTTGTCATTTCCTTTAAGACCTGTGGGCAGTGTGAGGCCTGCAGAAGCGGAAACTATAATCTCTGTAAGGAGACCATGCATCTGGGACATGGAGCCGGTTGGGGAGAGCAGGACTATTTCCCCGGAGGAATGGCAGAGCTTTGCCCGGTGTGGTACACCAACATGATCGAACTGCCCGAGGATGTGTCCTGTGAGGAAGCGACGCTCCTGGATCCCATCAGTGTGGCGATCCATGCAGTGACTCTTTCCGGCATCAAGCCGGGACAAAAAGTCCTTGTACTGGGAAGCGGACCGGTGGGAATTTCCATCATTCAGGCAGTGCAGGCTTTCGGAGCAGGTACCAGCATCTGCACCGATGTATGTGAATTTCCGTTGAAGCTGATTGAGAAGTGGGGAATCGCCCATGCAGTGGATGCATCAAAGGCGGATGTGGTTTCCTATGTGAAGCGGGAGATGGGCGGAGCTGATGTGGTGTTTGACACGGTGGGAACCGCACAGAGTCAGAGACAGGCGCTGGATGTACTGAAAAAGGGCGGAACCTTGGTCAATCTGGTGGCAAATGAAACCCAGTCTGCCTATCGCCTCAGTGACCTTTCAGGGGAGAGACGTATTCTCACCTCGGCTAACAATCGATATGAAGACTGTCTGCTGGCTCTCGATCTGATTCAGAGAGGCATCATTCGTGCCAAGGACATGGTTACCCATGTTCTTCCTTTGGAAGATGTTCAGCACGGATTTGATATGATGATGGATAAAAAGAGAAATGATGTCATGAAGGTGGTCCTGAGACCATGACCATCGGGAGGTTGAGATGAATACAGCTTTATTGAAAGAACGGGAAGTTATGGTAAAGGTTCGGTCCAGAGTGTCAGAAAAGGAACTAGCCTATGGTTTTTCCGGTGTGGTGACTGCATCATGCACCGGTCTGGATGAAGCACTGGTGGGTAAACGGGTTGCAGTGATCACTTATCGCGGCTGTGAAATCTGTGAATATTGCCGTGCCGGCCGTGAAAATCTGTGTGACAGTAAGCGGTGGATCCGAGATAAGGGGGAGGAAGAACTGCGCATTCCGGCCTCCATGGTTTATCCGATCCCCGATCAGGTCAGCGATGAGGTGGCGGCGGCCCTCAACTTTGTTTCCCTTGCAGTGTCTGCCGTGGGGAAGGCAAAGGAGGTTTTGGGCGAGGATGTGCTGGTGATCGGAGACGGAGGGGTGAGTCTTCTGTTGGTACAGCTGCTGAAACTTGCCGGGGCAGGACAGGTATTTCATGGACCGGAGTCGACCGATTGTCGGGATGTGAAATATATCTTCGACTGTGTGGGAGAGACCGGTACGCAAAAGAAAGCACTGGCTTTGCTGAAACAGCGTGGTACGTTGATCAATCTGGTCAATAACCGGACAGAAGTGCCGATTCAGCTGCTGGATCTCAATGGAGAAAAGGAGATCACTTCATCGACGGGGAGTCCTCATAAAGATTTTCGTCGGGCCCTCCGATTGGTGGCCTCGGGACAGCTTCAGGTGGATACCATTGTGGACAGAAAAATCGGCTGGGAAGAATGTATGATGGAGATCGGATAAGCATAGCGAGATAAAAAGGAGAGTGGGAGAAATGATCGATTATCAGGCAGTTTGTGATCAGCAGAAGAAAAATTATGATGTTATTGTTGCCGGCGGCGGAACAGCCGGATGGACGGCGGCATTGGCTGCGGCGCGAAATGGCAAGCGTGTGCTGGTGGTAGAGCGGAAAGGATATCTGGGAGGAGCTCTCAGTTCCGGTCTGTTGGTACTGGGATTTCATGATTCCGACAGCAATCAGATTGTAAAGGGATATGCACAGGAATTTCTTGACCGGGTGCAGCAGTATAACGGCTGTGAGGGTCATCATTTATCGGATATGTGGCACAACTCCATGAGCCCGCTGAACAGTCCTATCGTTAAGCAGGTGATCATTGAGATGCTGGTGGAGGCCGGTGTTGAGATCCTGATGTATGCTCAGATCACCGACGTGATCATGGACGGAAATGTGATCAAGGGATTGAAGGTTCAGAAAAAATCGGAGAGCCAACTGTATTTTGCAAAAACGGTGATCGATGCCACCGGCGATGGAATCGTGTCCTACTTTGCCGGAGCAAGAATCCTCAATACCTTGGAAAATCTGCAGCCCCCCACATTGCTGTTCCGCATGGAGAATGTGGATATGGGAAAGATGCGGGAGTTTATTGTGGCAAATCCCGATTCCTTTGTCAACTGGAGAATGAAACCGGGCAAGGAAAAGACAGAAGAATTTTTGCGGACGACTCAGCTGTTTTTCCTGATGCCGGAGTTGATCGAACAGTTCCCCTTTGTGGGTGAATATGCACCGATCATTGACCGTATTATGCTGCTGGCGGTACCTCATGCCAATGCCATCGTAGTCAATATGCTGCGTTCCAAGCACGTGGATTGTACCTCCTCCGAGAGTATGACGGCAGCGACCATTCACCAGTATCAAAATATGATCGCCCTGTTCGAGTTTCTGAGAAAGCATGTTCCCGGATGCGAGAAGGCATATCTGGCGGATTCGGAGCCCGAGATCCAGATCCGTGAGAGCCGCAGAATTGAGGGAGAATATATCCTCAGCGAGCAGGATATTTATGCCGGAAGACGGTTTGAGGATTCCATCGCGGTGGGTGGATATATGATTGATGTTCACACCAATGACTCTCATTGTGCCTGTGAGTACACGGGACAGAGTTATGGTATCCCTTACAAAACCATGATCCCCAAGGGAATCGAAAACCTGCTGGTGGCCGGAAGATGCATATCCGGAACGAAAGCGGCCTCCGGTTCCTACCGTGTAATGGCAACCTGTATGGCTGTAGGTCAGGCAGCGGGAACGGCATGTGCGTTGGCCTGCGAAAAAGAGGTGCCTCCCAGAGCCATTGATGTGAAGGAACTGAGAGCTATGCTGGTCAGGGAAAATGCAGTGATCGATTAAACCGAAACGTATTCTGTTCTTGAAGGACAACGGGATCTGTGTTACGATGTGTATCACAGATCCCGTTAAATTTGAGGAGAGTATATTATGCGAGAAACATGTGTGGGAAAGGAAAAGACAGTCAGAAAAGACCTGATTGAACTGCTGTTTACTTTTTCAAAGATCGGCCTGTTTACCTTCGGCGGAGGTTATGCCATGATCTCTGTGATCGAGGATATTTGCGTAGAAAAGAAGGGATGGATCACCCACGATGAGATGATGAACGTGACAGTGATTGCGGAATCCACGCCGGGTCCCATCGCCATCAACTGTGCCACGTTTGTGGGACAAAAAAAAGCCGGATGGAAAGGCGCGTTGGCGGCCACATTGGGCGTTGTTTTGCCGTCTTTTGTGGTGATCTGTATCATTTCCATGTTTCTGGACAACTTTCTGGAGATAAAGGTGATCGCAGATGCTTTTCGGGGAATCAAGCTGGCGGTTGGTATTCTGATCATTGATGCTGCTGTAAAAATGATCAAAAAGATGAAAGGGAAACGACGTCCAAAGGTGATCATGGGCGGTGCCTTTGTGGCCATGCTTCTGATCAATCTGTTTTCCTGGAAGTTTTCCTCCATCAGTTTGATGTTGATCGCAGGTGCAGTCAGCTTGATGCTGTTTGCCCTTGAAGACAAAAAACAGCAGAAAGGTGGTGATCGGGCATGATCTATCTGGAACTGATCCTTGCATTTCTGCAGGTAGGATGTTTTTCCTTCGGGGGAGCCTATGCGGCGATTCCGCTGATTCGTGATGTGGTTCTGTCCTACGGTTGGCTAAACGATGAAACGCTGACCTATATGATCGCAGTCAGCGAGAGCACGCCGGGGCCTATCATGGTCAATTTGGCTACCTATGTGGGCAGCAGTCAGGCAGGAATCCTTGGCGCGGCACTTGCCACCACAGCGGTGGTATTCCCCTCATTTGTGATCATTTTGCTGGTATCGGCAGCCTTAAATCGTGTGGTAAAAAATCCCTATGTGCAAGCTGTACTGAGAGGACTAAAGCCCTGTATCGCCGGGATCATTCTGGCCACAGGCCTGTTTATGACCATAAAAAACTGCCTCCCTGTGGGGGAAGGCAGTCAGTTGGATCTTCGTGGCTTGGTGCTCACCGTAATTTTGGCTGTTGTTATGTTTGTCGTAAAAACCAAAGACAAAAAGCGGATCTCACCCATCGGGCTGATCATTCTGGCAGCCGTGCTGGGAATGATCGTTTATGGATGCTGAGGTTCCTCTGCCGAGCTTGCCAGCCGGTCCAGTTTTTTCAGAATACCGGCGATGATGGCAATGCAGAGAACCAGGGTGAACAAATCGCCCAGCGGTCTGGCAACCTGAAGACCAAACAGCCCCAGTCCAAGATGTTCAGGCAGGATCAGCAGGATCGGGATCAGGAAAAGTCCCTGTCTGGCGGAGGCCAGAATAGATGCCCGGATACCGTAGCCGATGGATTGGGAGAGCATATTGCTCATGGTGACAAAGCCCCACAGAGGCATGGTCAAAAGCTGCAGGCGCAGTGCAAGGGTTCCGATACGGATAACCTCCAGATCGTCCCGCCTGAACAGGGTGATGATCTGTTCGGAGAAGATAAAGGCCACAGCACTGAGAATCACCAGGATAACCGTAGCAACCTTGGAGCAGAACCAGAAGGCCTTTTTCACCCGGTCATAGCGTTTTGCACCGTAGCAGAATCCGCAGAGGGGCTGGAAGCCCTGACCGAAGCCGATGACGGTGGAGTTGATGAACAGGACGAAACGGTTGGAAATAGAAAGTGCGGCGATGGCTGCATCTCCGTAAGGTCCTGCCACATTGTTCAAAACGATGGAAGCGATGCTGGCGATTCCCTGACGAGCCAGAGAGGGCAGACCATTGTTCCATATTTTAAGATGTATCTTTGGATCGAAGCGATAATTCCGTGGATGAATGGAGATCGCTTCTTTTCTTGTCTGTGTCATAAACAGCAGAATGCAGAAGCTGATAAACTGAGACAGGGCAGTAGCGATGGCCGCTCCGGCTGTGCCCAGCTCCAGACCAAAGATAAAGAAGGGGTCAAGAATCATGTTGAGGATACCGCCGGAGGTGATACCGATCATGCCATAGGCAGCCAACCCTTGAAAACGCAGAAGGTTATTCATCAGGAATGAACACATGATGAAGGGGGTGGCATAAAAGATATAGGTCGCATAGTCCTTTGCATAGGGAGCAATGGTCTCGGTGGCGCCGAGAAATACGACCAGTCGATCAATATTGGTCAAGCCCAGCACAGCGATCAGTATACCGGTGGCGAAGGCAGTGAAAAATCCGGTGGAAGCAAATTGTTTTGCCCGGTCTTCATCGCCGGCGCCCAGTGCCTGACTGACATTGGTACCGCTGCCCATGCCGAAGGTGAAGGCGATCGCCTGAATAAAGGACATGGCCGAGAAGATAACCCCTACGGCGCCGGAGGCGGAGGTATTGATCTGGCTGACAAAATAAGTGTCCGCCATGTTGTAGATGCTGGTAATCAGCATGGTAATAATGGTGGGGACGGCCAGCCGTGGAATGACTTTTTCCACGGGGGCGTATAGCATCATCTGCTTTCGGGTGCCGGTATCTTTCATGGGGATCCTCCTGAAAGTATTTAAAGGGATCAGTCGGATAGACTGTCCCCTTAAAAGGTGATACATATAGTATAGAGAGTTTCGAAATGTTTTGCAACGAGAAATCAGTTTTCGTTTTCGTATTCGTAGATTCGCTGAAGCTTAACGTGAGATCTGCCGTTGGGATCGTATGTGTTTTCCAGATAAGCTTTCACCATGCATTTTGCCAGCTCGATGCCTACAACCTGAGAGCCCATGGTGATGATGTTTGCATGGTTGGACAGCTCAGCGCGCTGTGCCTGATATACGTCGTGGATACAAGCGGCGTAAGCGCCCTTCACTTTGTTTGCGGCAATGGAAACACCGATACCGGTGCCGCAAACCAAAACGCCGCGGTCGTACTCGCCGGCAGCAACGGCCTTTGCCAGGTCAAATGCCACGTTGGCGTAGATGGGATCGTCGCTTCCCAGGTCAAAAGCCTCATGTCCCAGAGTCTTTACATAGTCCATCAGACCGAGTTTCAATTCTGCTGCGTTGGGGTCACATCCAAATGCGATTTTCATAGGTAATCCTCCTGATATATAATTGGTGTATTGATTTATGTTTGGGGACTCTGCGATCAATCGTAGATATCCGCGGTGATTTTTTCAGCAATCATTTCCAAACGGCCCTGATCCTTGGCATACTGCATGATGGAATAGCGGGGGCGAACCGTATAGCCCTGAAGCAGGCTCTGGCGGAACAGCTCACGGTCGATGCCGATCTCCTTGGGTGAGGTGGGTGCGCCTGCGGTGGCCAGCAGCTTCTCGATCTCCGTGTGGTGAGGGCAAAGCTTGGCGGTTCCCTCCGGCAGAAGATCTGCCATCTCCTCAAAGAAACGGGCAATGACGGGGGTAGCTACGCCCACCTGGATGCCGTGGTGGTTAGGGTCCAGACCTCTGGCAATGTAGTCCATCTCCCAGAAATGGGAGAGCATGTGCTCAGCACCGGAGGCAGGTCTGGAGATATTGACCAGAGCCATGGCTACGCCGGTGATGGTCAGCGCTTCAAAGAGAGCCTCAATGGCTTCGGGATCACGGTCTTTGAGAAGAGCAGCGGTGGAGAAGCATTTCTCCAGTGCCCGCTCTACCATGGTGATGCAGGTATCACACTTATAGTCACCATTTACCTTTTTGGACAGATCCCAGTCTGCAATGGCAGTGATCTTTCCGACGACATCGCCGAAACCGGCCTGGATCAGATCCTGAGGCGCCGTCTTGATAAAATCGGTGTCACCGATGAGACCATAGGCCAGATGAGCCTGAGGGGAATATTTGTATCCGTTGGAGATGATAGGTGCTCCGTCGGAAACATAGCCGTCCATGGAGGGAGCGGTAGCTACGATAATGTAGGGCAGCTTCATGCGGGCGGTGACAAACTTAACGGAGTCGTTGAGGACGCCGGAACCAACGGCGATGATCAGCTCCACATCGGGAGTGGCCTCCTGAAGAATGCGTCCCAGTGTCTTTTCATCGGGAATCAGAATGCTGTCTCCGCAGTCAAACAGCAGCTCTTTGAGCTTGAAGCCATTTTCAGCCATCAGTTCTACAGCCTGCCTTCCGGCTACCCGGTAGGTATTGTTGTCAAAGACCATGAGAATGGTGCCGGCCTTGAAGGGGGCAGCCATCTGAGGAAGGTCTGCGATGGCACCGGGGCGGATGGACATGCCGCTCAGGCTGAAAGAATGTTCCTTTCCGCAGGAACACTGAAAAGTGAGTCCCGGCATTTCATTGATGGATAAATTGAGGATTTCGTTCATAAATGCTCCTTTCTGACATTGAGAAGTGCTTTGGCACATGCATAATCGGTGATCAGTACATTGATATAGCGGCCGCTGATGGCTCCGCGGATGGCGGACAGCTTATCCAGACCGCCGGCCACACCAATGGAACAGGGGACACGTTTGAGTTTCGCCAGGTCCAGTCCGATGATGGTGTTTGAGGCTCGGTAGGGGGCAGTGTTTCCGTCGATGTCGTAAAACTGCATATTGATCTCTCCGGCTACCTGTCGATCAATCAGCGCATCGATCTCGTTTTCCTTGTAATAGCCGGTGGCCTTGATGGCAGAATTCTCATTGGGATATCCAATGCCTACCACAGCCACATCCAGGTGCTCCTGAAGACGGAGAACGGAGGCGATGCTGTCCTCTTTTAACAAGGCGTTTCGGACAGCCGCACCGTACACCCGGGCGGGGGCATACAGCGAAAGATAGTTTCCGCCGTAGGCATTGGCCAGAAGCTGAGCCAGGTGATTGGCATGCAGCTCGGTGCGCAGTCTCCCCATGCCGCCGAGAAGGGGGATGACGGTGATGTTTTTTGCTGCGGGAGAAGTCAGGCCGGACACCACATGAAGGAGAGTGGAGCCCATGGAGATCCCTACCCGATGTCCGTCACGGATCCGGTGCGAGAGATACTTTCCTGCAGCTTTTCCCAGAGATGCCTTTAATTCTTCGGAATCAGAGAGGGAGTCCACGATCAGCACGTCGGACAGCTCGTACATTTCCTTCAGCTGGCGGGAAAGCTCCCAGTGCCGGATCGTATCCAGATGAGATACGGAGATCGTCACGATCCCCTGCTCGGGGGCAGACGACAGCAGACGGGAAACCGTAGGTCTGGAAATATTCAGCTGTTCGGAAATCTGCTGCTGTCCCAGTCCGTCGTTATAATACATGTCGCAGACTTTGACCATGAGACGCAGATCATCGACCATTTTTTTCATGATGCAACCTCACTGATTGGGAAAGAAAAGGCGTTTTTTTGTTTCTGTATCCATTATATCGGCGGGCAAAAGCGCGTGTCAACAGAAATGTGGCGATTAAGTTGCAAAAAGTCAATAAAATCAACGGAATGTAGGAAGGATTAGCTGATAATATGACAGGATTTTTACAAACGTCAAAAATACGAAAAAGATTTACTTTTTTGGCATATCGTTGTATAACCTATATAAGGAAGCATTGAGAAGAGAAGTTATCCGGATGCGTGGGAGTGAAGATAAGTAATGGGCGAAAAGCAGATTAGGAGAAAAGCGTCAGTATGGATAGGACTGATCGGTATCGTGATGGTGCTGGCAGCGGGCTGTTCACATCATCAGGGGGATAAAATTCCGGATCCGTCTGTCGCCGGGACAGAAATTGCCGGTGACGATAAGGCATCTGTGGGATATACCTTCACCGACGATCTGGGGCGGAGCGTGACGGTGAGTAAGCCGCAGCGTGTCGCTGCATTGCTTGGCAGCTTTGCAGACATCTGGTACCTGGCAGGCGGCGAGATCTGTGCCTGCGCCGACGATGCATGGGAGGATTTTGACCTGCCATTGCCTGAGTCGGCGGTCAATCTGGGGATGACCAAGGAACTGAGTTTGGAGAAATTGTTTGAGGCAGATCCGGATTTCGTATTGGCCAGCAAAAATACTCAGGGTAATCTGGATTGGATGGATACCCTTGAGATGGCGGGGATTCCGGTGGCATACTTTGAAGTGTCGGATGTGGAGGATTATCTGAGGGTGTTGAAGATTTGTACGGAGATCACCGGGAGAGATGATCTTTATCGGGAAAACGGCGAAGATGTCCGCCGGCAGATCGATGAAGTGATCGCTCACAGTGAGGAGCGGATCAAGACAGCGGGAAAGTCCCCTTCGGTGCTGAGTCTTCGGGCCTCTTCCACCTTTATCCGGGCAAAGAACAGTAAAAACAATGTGCTGGGGGAGATGCTGGCATCTCTTGGTTGTGTCAATATTGCAGACAGTGATGCCTCACTATTGGAGAACCTTGATCCGGAACACATCATGATCTGTGATCCGGACTATATTTTCTTTATCCAGCAGGGGGATAATGAAGAGGGAACGAAGAAAAATATCGATCAATTTATTGCAGAAACCCCGGCCTGGTCTCAGCTGACGGCAGTGAGAGAGGGACGTGTATATCTGCTGGAGAAAGCATTGTATGCCCTCAAGCCCAATGACCGGTGGGGTGAGGCCTACGAGAAACTGGAAAGGATTCTTTCGGATGAATAAACACAGGATACCCTTTTGTTTTGGTGGGGCATTTCTTTTATTGGTTCTGTCTTTTTTGCTTAATATGTGTCTGGGCAGTGCAGGGATATCTCTTGGGGACTTATGGACAGCCATCATTGAGGGACCGGGCAGCGGTGTGGCAGGACGAATATTCTGGTATGCCAGACTTCCAAGAACGGCGGCGGCCATGCTGGCCGGTGCCGCATTGGCTGTTTCGGGAGCCGTGATCCAGGGTGTCCTGACCAATAAACTGGCATCTCCCGGGATCATCGGTGTCAATGCCGGTGCCGGGTTGGCGGTGACGGTCTGTTGTGCTCTGGGTGCATTTTCCGGTTGGGTGATCGCAGGGGCTGCCTTTGGCGGAGCCATGGCAGCGGTTTTGCTGGTGACCCTGACAGCGGCAAAAGTCGGGGCGTCCAGAACCACTGTGATCCTCGGCGGCGTGGCGGTGAACAGCTGCCTCAATGCGGCTTCAGAGGCGATCTCGGTGCTGGTGCCGGACGCGGGAATGCAGGCAGCGGATTTTCGCGTGGGCGGATTTTCTTCGGTGGCTTATACCCGGTTGGTTCCTGCAGGGGTAGTCATTTTGATTGTATTGTTCGTGCTCTTTACGTTGTGCAATGAACTGGACGTCCTCTCTCTGGGAGAGGATACAGCCCAGGGGCTGGGACTGTCGGTGAAGCGGATGCGCACACTGTTTTTGTGTTTGGCGGCTTTGCTGGCCGGAGCTGCGGTCAGCTTTTCCGGATTGCTGGGATTTGTGGGACTGATCGTTCCCCATGCGGCCAGAAGATTGGTAACCGATGAAAGTGGCAAACTTCTGCCCTTCTGTGCGCTGTGCGGTGCCGGCTTTGTATCCCTCTGTGATCTGCTGGCGAGAACGTTGTTCTCTCCTTACCAGATACCGGTGGGCATTTTTATGGCCTTTATCGGAGGTCCCTTCTTCCTGTTCCTGTTGATCAATAAGAGGGGAGGAAGACAGGCATGATGCGGATAAGCGGAGTGGTTGCCGGGTACGGCGAGAGAGAAGTTCTGCACGGTGTGGATATGGAATTCAGACCGGGGGAGATTACGGTGCTGATCGGCCCCAACGGCTGTGGAAAAAGTACATTGTTAAAAACGATTGTGGGGATCGTGGAGTGTTCTGCCGGAGAGATTACCATAGTAGATCATATCAGTGGTGAAAGGTTGGCGGAGGACAGGAAAACTGTGCTGTCGGTAAAGGCATTGTCGGATATAGAGCGTGCCAAGCGGGTGGCCTATCTGCCCCAAAGCAAAAAGATACCGGATATTTCGGCATTTCGCATGGTGCTTCACGGGCGATTCCCTTATCTGAACTATCCGCGAAAGTATCGGGCTGAGGATATGAAGATTGCCGGAGAGGCCCTTCGATGGGCGGGGCTTGAGGATAAGGCGGATGAGATGGTCAGCCGTCTGTCCGGCGGTATGCAGCAAAATGTGTATTTAGCCATGGCTTTGGCTCAGAATGCGGATACGATCCTGATGGATGAGCCCACCACCTATCTGGATGTGGCCAACCAGCTCAGATTGATGGAGATGGCGGGGCGGCTGGCCCGGCAGGGAAAGGCCGTGGTAATGGTACTTCATGACCTGTCACTGGCATTGCGGATGGCCGATCGGGTGGTGCTGATGGAGGATGGCCGGGTGAGGAAGACCGGAACATCGGAGGAAGTCTATGACAGCGGTGATCTTCGGAGGGTTTTCGGTGTGGAGATCGAGCGGGTGAAGACGAAAAGCGGCTGGCATTATTTCTGGGACGGAATGGTCGGAGAAGAAGATACAGAGAGGTAGAGGATAAATGGCACTGTTTCCGTTTTTTATGGATATTTGCGGAAAAGAAGGATTGATCGTCGGAGGAGGAAAACATGCGCTGGAAAAGGTTCAGCGGCTGGCACTGTTTTCGCCCTGTCTTAAGGTGATCGCCTCCGGGATCTGCCCGGAGATAGAATCTCTGGCAGAGGAGAGCGTCAAAGGTCATCCGGAGATGGCGGAGAAAGAATATATCGAGCAGGCACTTGTCCGTCGGATCACACTGATTCGGCGTGATTTTTGTGAGAGTGATCTGGACAGTCTGCCCGCCTTTGTTATCGTCGCAGGGGATGATCCGGAGGAAAATCATCGGATATCCGAATTGTGCAGGGAGAGAAGGATCCCTGTCAATGTGGTGGACGATCAGGCTTACTGTGATTTTGTTTTTCCCTCCCTGATCGCCAGGGGAGATCTTTCGGTTGGGATATGTACCAACGGAGCCAGCCCCGGGACTGGTGTGCTGCTGAAACGGAAAATGGAACAGCAGATCCCGGATCACATTGAGGAAATATTGGATTATCTTAAGGGAAAGCGGCCGGAGATCACAGCGCGGGTGACGGAGAGGAAAAAACGTTTTTCTCTTTACTATGCCCTGTCAGAGATGTGTATGGAGCTGGACAGACCATTGACAGAACCGGAATTTGAGGAATTGATTGGACAGAAGGAGAGATAACCATTGACGAATAGGTAAAAATATGCGATAACAATAAGGATTGCGATTTGAATATTTTGACAGAAGAAAGGTTCACGAGATGAGTTTAAGGAGTTTGTTTACTGCCCGTGATATGACTAAGGGAGCCCCTTGGAAGCGGATCACCGAGTTTGCTGTGCCCATGTTGTTGGGTAACATTGCCCAGCAGTTGTATAATACTGCCGATTCCATTATTGTCGGAAAATATGTGGGAGACAATGCTCTGTCTGCAGTTGGAAGTGCGTCTCCGATTCTGAACCTGCTGTTGGCGCTGTTTGTGGGTGTTTCCACCGGAGCGGGTATCATGATTTCGCAGTCTTACGGTGCAAAGAACAGAAAGGCACTGTCCAATAACATTGGAAACTGTATCACACTGGCGGCTATTGCCACGATGGTGATCATGATCGTTGGCCCGCTGATGACCATGCCCATGCTGAAGCTGTTAAAGACTCCGGAGTCCATTATCCTTTGGTGCGCCGATTATTTGAAGATTTTCTTCTATGGTATCGTAGGCTTCTTTATGTATAATATGCTGTCCGGTGTGCTTCGCGGATTGGGCGACTCTCTTTCTGCGCTGGGCTTCCTTTTGGTGGCTGCTGCGTTGAATGTAGGTCTCGACCTGCTGTTCGTGGCCAAGTTCAATATGGGCGTGCCCGGTGTTGCCCTGGCGACGGTTATTTCGCAGGGCCTTTCGGCAATCCTCTGTTATCTGAAACTGCTGAGTATGCGTGAGCATTTTGACCTGAAAAAAGAGAACTTTATGCTGATCCCGGATACGGCACTGACGATTCTTCGGATCGGCGTTCCCTCAGGTATTACTCAGGCGATCATGGCCATGGCACAGATGGTAGTACAGTCTCTGACCAATACCATGGGCGAGATGGTTATCGCCTGCATGGTAATCATCATGCGTGTGGATGGATTCGCCATGATGCCCAACATGACCTTCGGCCAGACCATGAGCGTTTATACCGGCCAGAATGTGGGCGCCGGCAAATTCGACCGGGTGACCAATGGTACCCGTCAGGGATTGTTGATCGCAGTGGGTGCATCCACGGTACTGACTGTGGCTATCCTCATATTTGGAAAGACGTTATTTGGTTTCTTCACGGATACACCGGAGTTGATCGATCTGGCTACCCGGATGATGCGGCTGATGGCGGTGGGCTATATTGCGGTATCTGTCTCTCAGGTGCTTGGCGGTGTCATGCGTGGAGCGGGAGATACGGTTACTCCCATGTGGATGTCCATCATCTCCACCATTCTTCTCCGTGTGCCTGCAGCATATATTATTGCGTATCTGACCCGCAGTGAGCAGTGGCCTAAGGGAGCTCCCTTTGCATTGTCCGGTTCGTTGGTGATCGCATGGACACTGGGTATGGTGCTTCAGGCAGTGGCATATCTGCGCGGAAGATGGAAGCAGAAGATGAGACCGAGAAAAATTGAGAATGAATAAAATAAGCAAAAGCCAAATGAGCGTTGAAGCTTGTTTGGCTTTTGCTTTGTTTGAAAATTAGATTTTTGTCTTTAATTCGCCGATGGCAACGTCCCAGTCCATGGGAATTTCAGGGGAGGGCGCGCTTTCGATAAAAATGCGTTCTCCCGTTTCAGAACTTTTGACGAAGGCTTCCATGATCTCAAGCACATGCAAAGCCAGTTCTCCCGAGGCATTGTTTATTCGGTTTTCTTCAATGGCAAGAACCATTTCGGAAACGCCTATTCCACGAGAATTTTCACTGTATTCACTGATAAGCGGCACGTCAACATAGGGTTCCTTTGGCTGTGTGGCAAGTTGAACCGGTCCGCCGAATTTGTTGGGATCAGGAACCATGAGACTTCCATTGGTACCGTATAGTTCAATGTTAGGCATACTGTGTTTGATCACATCAAAGCTTGTTACCAATGTAACGACTGCTCCGTTTTCAAAGGAAAGTATACCTACATTGTGAGTATCGACCTTAACCGGTATTTTTTGACCGAATTTCGGTTTGCTGGTGATCGTACGCTCTTCAAAAGCCCTTGTTCCTACCGCAAATACGCTGTGTACACGTCCTAACAGTCTTACCAATGCGGTGATATAATAGGGACCCATATCGAACAGCGGGCCGCCGCCCATGTCATAATAAAATTCCGGAGAAGGATGCCAGCGTTCATGTCCGGGACACATCATATACGCCGCACCGCCGATGGGTCTGCCGATCGCTCCGCTTTTTACCAGACTGATAGCGGTTTGAATCCCTGCGCCCAAAAAGGTATCGGGGGCGCCACCGATATACAGACCCTTTTCTTTTGCGATGGATAACAGCTCTTTACCCTCGCAGTAGGAAATAGACAGAGGCTTTTCCACATAGACATGTTTGCCTGCAAGCAATACCTTTTTGCAAACCTCGTAATGGGTTTTTGGCGTTGTAATGTTAAGAATAATATCAATTTCCGGATCTGCAAGCATTTCATCCAGGGTCATAATTTTATCTACATTATACGCCTGAGCCTGTGCGCTTGCTTTCGCGGAATCAATATCGCACACGGCATATACCGTTGTATTATTGAAAACGCCGGTAAGATTTTTCAGATAGATGCTGCTGATGTTTCCGCAGCCCACGATTCCGATATTCATAAGGGTTCACCTCTTCTTTTTATCTGGCTGCATATAAGAAACCGCGGCGCATCATTTCCTTCGCCTGGGGAATGTCAAACACAGATCGGTTGTGTCCCAGACTGTTGTAATATACTTTTCCCTGTCCCCAGCGCTTGGTAAAGGCTACGGGAACGGTTATCTTTCCGTTGGCGGTATGATTTCCGGGATAGGTAAAGGTGGTAGTTGCCAGAACATTAATAGCAGGGTCGATATGAAGGTAATATTGCTCACTTGTCACGGTAAAATCTTCGATTCCTTCGATAAGGGGACTTGAAGATGCCTTGTTGATCATAACTTCATAGGTTACATTGCCGTTTCCGGGGTGTGAAACCCATTGAGCGCCGGTCATGAATTGCCATTTAGTGCTGTTTCTGAAGGCATCACACATTCCACCGTGGCAGCCGGCGATACCGGTACCTTTGGCAACGGCCTCACAGATGTTGTTTTCTGCTCCGTTCGGAAGGGATCCCATGGTCCAAACAGGAACAATTAGGTCGTAAACCGTCAAATCCTCCAGAAAGCTGTCAAGAGAGTCGGAGAGAGTTACAGCAAAGTTTTCGTTTTCAAGAATTTCTTTGAACAGTTCAGCAACCCCCTGGGGATCGTGGCCGCTCCATCCTCCGTATACAATAAGTGCTTTTTTCATAGGGTTCCTCCTTTTGTCTTTGGGATATTTTTATCTTACAACAGCAGTTATTGATTTTCTATGTTTTTTATAGTACAATATGAGACAAAATTAGTATAGACGGGATGGGATGAGAGATGCTTTTTGAGGGAAAACATTCATTTAATGAGCAAGAGTTCAAAATTTCAAAAGGGCAAAATTTGTCCTTCATGAAGCATATTCATCGCTCCTTTGAGTTCTATTTGCAGCTTGGGGGTACTACTGAGGTGGTTATCGACGAAAAGCAGTATGTGCTTAAAGCGGGGCAGGCTGTATTGATTTTTCCGTTCCAATATCATTCATATAAAACCGTGGAAAACGGTGAATATGTGATTTGCTTTTTCTCTCCGAATCTTGTCCCTGATTTTTATAATGAGAAGAACCGGCGTATTCCGATTGACAATTTGTTTGAATTTATCTGGACACAGAGCGAGGACGATAATTTGTTTTTGCGCCGTTCGATTGCCTACAATATATGTGGCTGTTTTGAAAAGGGCAGAGAATACATAGAGAAGAAATTTTTTTCACAGGACCAGGTTATGTCGGTATTGTTGTATGCAAATGAAAATTATAAGCAAAAATGTCTGCTGCGTGATGCAATATCGAGGGCAGGATATGATTATGCCTACCTCTCGAAATTGTTTAAAAAATCCATAGGCATAACATACAACCAATACGTTAACCTCTTGCGGATCCAGGAAGGAAAGGAACTTTTAAAATCCACCAATAAGACCATCTCTCAGATCGCCGAGGAATGTGGCTTTTCTTCTCTGCGTGATTTCGACCGCAAATTTTTGGATTTTACGGGAACAACACCAACGGTTTATCGAAAACAAAAAAGAAACTTAGATTTTCAATAAAACAACTGAGATGATACTATACAGAAAATACCCTGGCGATAGAAGAAATTTGTAAGAAATCGGGAATTGGAGCGACAAATTTAAGAATGCTTTTTCAAAAATATTACGATAAAACGCCAATCGAATATATAACACAATTAAGGTTGGAACATGCCAGAAATTTGATCGCTTGCGGAATGGTGATAGAACAGGCGGCAGAGAAAAGTGGGTTTAATGATTCAAAGTATTTTGCAAGGGTTGTGAAAAAGTATTTTGGTTGCACTCCGAGAGAACTTAAAAATTATGGAAAATAAAGAAACGAAAAGATAGTTTGTCATAAGTATAAAACTCCTTGTTTTACAGATACTAACAGTACAAATTTGTAAAGCAAGGAGATTTTATATATTATGAAAGCAACTGGTATTGTACGCCGTATCGAGGAATGCGTTATAATAGGGCAAACCGCCTGAAACCCGCATAAACACTAGGGTTTTCGCTGGTTTGCCCCACTTAACGCATTGGTGTCAAAAACGGGTTTTGGGCGGTTTTTATACATAGCAAAAGCGAGGTGAATTTCACCTCGCTTTTGTTGTTCCTTGTTTTCTTATTCTTGAAAAAATTGGAGATTTAAAAAATCTGTTTTCAAACAGACCATTATTGGCTGACAAAAGCCAAAGGAATATACAAATAATTATAAAATACGGCAGTGCACTAAATCCAAACATCTCAACACCTAAAAAAACGGCACTTACAGGACTGTTTGTAGCGCAACAGAACAAGCCTACCAAACCAAGCGCTGCTGCAAATCCGTAATCTAAGCCTAACATACCGCCAAAAACACAGCCGAAGGTTGCACCGACACAAAAAGTAGGAACAATTTCTCCGCCTTTTAATCCCGCAGCTAAGGTAACGGCAGTAAAAACGATTTTTAAAATAAAGTCAAACCAATCTGCTTTTCCTTCTATAGCCATTATTGCCATGGACATACCAGAGCCATTATAACGCATATCGCCCACAATTGCGGTTAATGCAACAATTATGGCAGCGGCTAACGCAGTGCGAAGGAAAGCGTTTGGAATAAGGCGTCTCATCAAATGATCTGTTTTGTGGAATGCAAGGCACATGAGCCGCCCTAATATGCTGAGACCCAGTGACAAAATAATTATTTTTGCAATGGTGGGAAAGGTGAAAGTGTTAATGCTGCTAATATGTACTGTTTCTGAGGCAACTGCCAAGGTAGAAGAAAGCTTGGTGGCAACAATAGAAGAAATAAAGCAAGGCAAGATAGCCCTACCAATGACTTTGAAACTTAATTTAAATTCTAAAACAAAAAATGCTGCAGTAAGAGGCGTGCCAAATAAGGCTGCAAATACTGCGGACATGCCGCTGATAACAGCAACGCTGCGGTCATCATCTTTTAATCGTAACACAGTACAAAGGGCGGCCGCTCCCCCTCCGCCCAACTGAAGTGCTGCACCTTCTCGTCCGGCGGAACCTCCAAAAAGATGCGTGATTGCACTGGAAATGAATATAAGCGGTGCAGCAATTGTTCTGATTGGTTTTTTATTTGTAAGGCAGAGAATGATTTCATTTGTTCCGCCGTAATTATGCATATTGAAAACCTGATATAGTAAAACAGTTGCGATGCTGCCAATGGGCAATAGAAGAATGAGCCACGGCTCTGCCTGACGTAGTCTTGTTACAAAAGACAATAAATGTGCAAAGCATGCGCCAATTAATCCGCCAAGTGTTCCTATCAGTACCCCGAGTGCGCACCATTTTAATACACCAAAAAATATTTTTTTCAAAGTCATATTTTTCATAAACAATCAGACCTTCCTAATCAAGCAAAATAAATATATATTATTATAGCACAACTACTTGAAATAGTAAATCCTGCAGTATATTTCTCCCACAATTACAGATACTATCAACACAATTTGTAATTTAAGGAGAAATGTATATATGAAAGCAACAGGTATTGTACGCCGTATAGATGATCTTGGCCGCGTGGTGATTCCCAAGGAGATCCGCCGCACTCTTCGCCTCCACGAAGGGGTACCCATGGAGATTTTCACTGACCGCGAGGGTGAGATCATTCTGAAAAAATATTCTCCGGTGGCGGAGATGGGCCTGTTTGCCAGACAGTACGCTGAGGCTCTCGCACAGACCAGTGGCCGGGGAGTACTGATCACAGACCGGGATCAGGTTATTGCGGCAGCCGGTGCCGGATACCGGGAGCTGGCCGGTAAAAATATCAGCAAGGAATTGGAGCGATCGATCGCCGGACGGGAGAGTATTCTGGCTTCGAAAGGTGATCGGGAACATATTCAGATCCTTCGGGAGGAAGAAGAGGGCTATGAGCAGGAGGTGGTCACCACCATTATCAGCGAGGGGGATGCCATCGGCTCTGTGCTCATGCTGGAAAAGAATCCCAAACAGAAAATGGGGGCACTGGAGCAGAAACTGGCACTCACGGCTGCCGGATTTCTCGGACGGCAGATGGAAGGATAAGGGAAAATGATGAAAAAAAAGGAAAATTCTTGACAAAACGGAGTGAAACCATTATATATAGTATGTGGCTCAAAAAGTGAGAAGAAGAGCGTTTATTATGACGGAGGAATAGTAGATATGAATAAGACAGAATTGATCGCAGCAGTAGCTGAGAAGGCAGAGATTTCCAAGAAGGACGCTGAGAAAGCAGTTAAGGCAGTATTTGACGCAATTACCGAGGAGATGGTAAAGGGTGAGAAGGTTCAGCTGGTAGGCTTCGGTACCTTCGAGGTAAACGAGCGCGGCGAGAGAGAGGGACGTAATCCCAGAAGCGGTGAGACCGTTACCATTGCAGCAAGCAAGAGCCCTAAGTTCAAGGCTGGTAAGGCACTGAAGGATGCAGTGAACGCATAATCAGTCCGGACGGTAGTATGGTAAACAAGCGTCGCTGAAACAGAAAGCTGTCTCAGCGACGTTTTTACGTCCTAAGGGGAAGGCGAGAAACAGGTAAATCGTGAGGATTTGAGACAGGAGAGGACAATGAGACTGGACAAATTTTTGAAAGTGTCCCGCGTGATCAAGCGCCGGACGGTGGCCAATGAGGCATGTGATGCAGGCAGAGTATCGGTAAACGGAAAGGTGGCCAAGGCCTCAGCAGAGGTAAAGGTGGGAGATCGGATCGACATTCAGTTCGGTAACCGCGAGGTCGCACTGGAGGTTCTGGACATTCAGGAGACCACGAAAAAGGACGAGGCAAAAGAATTATTCCGGTATATTTAAGGACACCTTCTCATAGACTTGATATTGCACAGAGTGTGTATCGGGCGAGGGGAGGAAAGCCATGGAAGAGAAAATTGCAACAGGTGGAAACCATCGGGTCATCGTTGGCCGGCGCAAACAGGGGAGCATTACCGGAGTGAGGGAGGTGATCTCCTTTGATGCTCAGGAGGTGATTCTGGATACAGAGGACGGACGGTTAACGATCCGCGGCAGTGAACTTCATGTGAACCGTTTGACCGTGGAAAAGGGAGAGGTAGATCTGGAGGGACAGATTGACAGTCTGGTCTACTCTGCCGGAAATGTTAACCGTGAATCACTGTTGTCAAGGTTGTTTGGTTGATGGGGGAGATTTGGCATGAACTGGACATTCTGTTGCTTTTCTTTTTTGTTGGCCTGGGATTGACGTTGTTTTATGATTTGATGCGCCTGTCGCGGAGGATATTTCCGAGAGGCTGGCTGCTGACCGGTATGGAGGATTTACTGTTCTGGCTGTTGGCAGCTCTGGGGTTTGCCATCATGTGTCTGTGGATAAATGACGGGATTTTTCGTTGGTACATGATG
The DNA here is from genome assembly GCA_017387285.1 of Lachnospiraceae bacterium. Lineage (GTDB taxonomy): Bacteria > Bacillota > Clostridia > Lachnospirales > Lachnospiraceae > RGIG423. The sequence continues at coordinate 17,028 of JAFOFP010000140.1, read as the reverse complement.
GCTGCGTCCGTTTTGGGCAGTTATCTTTGTCTTTTTGTGGAAAAACAGGTAAAATTTTCATTTAATTTGTTGAAAAAAAGGTTGCGTACCGGACGAAAATAGTCTACAATTTAAATGATAGCAGTTGGTAGGATTGGATGTGATGAGGTTGAGTCGCAGAAGAAAACATTATAGGCCAAATATTTTTGCCATGATCGTAATGACAGTGATTACGGTCTTGTTGGTGTGCGCACTCGCTTCACGTACCTCCGAGCTTGAGCGACGGGCAGAGATCTATGAGGCGCGGATCACTTCGCTGAACAAAGAGATCGCCGAGGCCGATGCATTGACCGAGGCACTGGAGGAGGAGCGTATTTTTATGCAGTCCAGTCAGTATGTGGTTCAGATGGCGAAAAACGTGTTGGGGTTGGTTGAGCCGGGAGAGATGGTTGTGGCACCTCAGCAGTGACTATCAGTGGGATATGACTGAAACACCGAGGGAGAGTTCTTCGGTGTTTTTTTGTGACCGGACAGGAAGAAAACAGATATTTTAAAGATTACTATTTCGGTTGTCATTTCCGAAAAACTGTGATATGATCTTAGCGAAATTAAACAGATGACAGAACATTAAGGATAAAGAGACAAAGGAGAAGATCCATGGGTGTGATTACAACTCTGATCGTTACCACGGCCCTTGCCGGTGTAGCGGGGACAGGATTAGGCGGTTTGATCGGTGCTATGCTGCAGAAAGACTCAAAGCGGACAGTCAGTCTGTTGCTGAGTTTTGCCGGCGGTGTGATGCTCAGTGTGGTTTGTTTTGATCTGGTGACAGAGGCCATTGAGACCAACGTGGGGATTTATATCGTCATCGGAGCCATCGCTTTCGGTGTGGCAGTTACCTATTTGCTCAACTATCTGATCGACCGGAAGACAAATCCGGAGATTCCTCATATTGATGCCAACCATCCGAAAACAGCGGATGATCTGGACGAACTGATCCACAGTGATCATCTGGAGCATCACCGTGCAGCGTCCGACAGCAAACTGGGACTGTTTGTTGCCGGTATTGTGATGGCCAGTGCGATCGCTTTGCACAATGTACCGGAAGGAATGACCATCGGAGCGTCTTATGCCAGCAACGACGGTGTCATGGGCAGTGCGGCCTTGGTTTTGGCGGTTCTGATCGGCCTTCATAATATCCCTGAGGGCATGGCTGTTTCCGTGCCGTTGATCAGCGGAGGAATGAATAAGTGGAAGGCAGTCCTGATCACCGCATCCTCCGGCATTCCCACTATTTTGGGAGCTCTGTTGGGATATTGGCTGGGTGAGATCGGTCCCATGGGACTGACGCTGAGTTTGGGCTTTGCCAGCGGAGCTATGTTATATGTGGTGTTCGGTGAGATCCTGCCCCAGGCAATCCTGATGTACCACAGCAAGCTGCCGGCATTTTCTGCAATCGTGGGGATACTGGCCGGTCTGCTGATCATTTTCGGTTGATCCTTATCCCTCGATCCGTTCGAGGATATGCTGTGCTGTGTACTCGTCGGTGATCAGCACATCCACGATTCCGGTGCGAAGAGCACCGGTGATCGCTTTCAGTTTAGAGTCGCCGCAGGCGATGGCTACGGTCATCCCGGCGGCTTTTAAATTTTCACCGGATGCACAGAGGGTGTGTTTGTCCATGCCCATGAGGCTGCCGTTCTCCGTGAAAAAATGAGTGGCAATGTCACCGGCCATAGAACCGCGGGTGACGGGTTGTTGTCCAAGGGAACTGTCCAACAGCTGAAGAGCCGTATTGTCACCGATGCCGACGATGGCAATGTCAATGTGATTCCAGCGTTCCAACAGGCGTTTATAGTAGCTGGTCCGTCGAAACAGCTCACAATCCTCCGGACTTTCCGGGCGGTAGGGAAACCAGGCATATTTCACGTCAGCGCTGATTTTATCAGCCAGACTTCTGGCCAGCTCATTGGAGGAAAAGTAGGATTGCTCGCAGTCGGTGGCGCCGAACAGGGGAAAGACGGTGTTTGCGCTGGTCTGTGCGGCGGGAAGCTCAAGAATAAATTGCTGGATCGTTCTTCCCCAGGAAATGCCGATGTTTTTCCCGGATTCACGAAGCAGAGGAAGGAGAAATTCTGCCGCTTTTTTTACCGTCATCAGCGTGCGCAGGGTATCGTCGGTGCCGCTGACACTGCTGACAATGACCCGGCTCTGAGGAAAGGCATTGTGGAGACGGGATTCCAGATCACTGCACCGATTTTCCGGGCGATGGATACGGATCTCTACGATGTGCTCCCTGACCGCATCATTGAGCAGCTTGGAGACGGTCTGGCGGGACAGGCCCATGATGGCAGCAATCTCCTGCTGAGTACAGTTTTTTTCGTAATATAAGATGGCGGCCTCAGTCATGAGGTCTTTTTGTTTTTTCATAGGGGACTCCTGTTCTGCGGAAGGTATGCCTGGAGATGGCGACAAATGTATAGTCTGATTGTAACAAATGCTACTGGTAAAGTCAATGATATTTTAACATTTGCTATTGACAAATGTTAAAATTAATGACATAATATAAACGTAAAAATTCGGGCATTCCGGCAGATAAGGCTGTTTGCCGGGATAAAAGAAACAGAGAACGTAAAACAAAAAAGGAAAGGCGGTATAAACCCATGTTAGTTTCTATGAAAGAGATGTTGGCAGACGCACAGGCGCGTCATTATGCGATTCCTGCGTTTGATGTGAGCAATTACGAGATGATGAAGGCGGTTCTGGACGTCTGTGAGGAGGAGGGCTCTCCCGCTCTGCTTCAGGGTCTTGGAGTAGATATGACCGGAAAGGGATTGAACCTGCTTACTGCGATGGTAACTGAGGCTTCCAAGTATTACAGCATTCCCATCTGCTTCCATTTGGATCATGCTACCGATCTTGCATTTATCAAGCAGGCGGTTGAGGCCGGTTTCAGTTCCGTTATGTATGATGGCTCAGTTCTTCCCTTCGAAGAGAATGCGGCAATGACCGCAGCAGTGACGGAGTTTGCTCATGCAAGAGGAATCACCGTTGAGGCAGAGCTTGGTCATGTGGGAAATGCATTGGTTGGCAACGAGACAGAGGGAACTGTACACGATGAGGATCCCGAGGATACCCTGACCGATCCCCAGGATGTAGTAAGATTTGTGGAGCAGACCAAGGTGGATGCTTTGGCTATCGCCATCGGCACCGCTCATGGTGTATATAAGAAAACCCCTACCCTGCGCATTGACCGTCTGGACGAGATCACTGCAGTGAGCAATTGTCCACTGGTTCTCCACGGCGGCAGCGGAACTCCCGATGATCAGATGCAGGAGGCGATCCGCCACGGTATTACCAAGATCAACATCTACTCTGATGTGGTTGCAGCCATGAACAGCGGACTGAAGAACAAGCTGAATAATATGGGCAATCCGGCTACCTGGCCTGTATTTGTATTCGAGGAAGCGCGCCAGAATATGAAGGCAGTTGTCCGTGAGAAACTGCGTGTATTCGGCAGCATCGGAAGAATCTGATGACAGACAGAATGTGAAAGTGGTAAAGATTTTCAAGTATCATAGGATCGAAAGGAAAACCGCGTGAGTGCGGAGAAAGGTCATATCATATGAAAACAAGAGCAGTAAGACTTTACGGAAAAAAGGATCTTCGCTTGGAGGAGTTTGAACTTCCTCAGATGAAGGAAGATGAAATTTTAATTAAGATCATTTCTGACAGTGTATGTATGTCTACCTATAAGACTGCAATGCAGGGAGAGGATCATATGCGTGTGCCCAATAATGTGGCAGACAACCCCATCATCATCGGCCACGAGTTCTGTGCAGAGATCGCAGAAGTGGGCGAAAAGTGGAAAAATCAGTATCAGGTAGGGGATAAGGTGATTTGTCCTCCCGTACTGGCATATCTGGGCGGTATTGATACCGTAGGATATTCCTTCCCCAATATCGGCGGCGTATCCACCTACTCTCTGGTTGAGAATCATGTAATCGAGAATGGCTATTTGATGAAGCTGAACAGTGATGCATTCTTCAGCGGTTCCCTGATCGAGCCTGCTTCCTGTGTCCTTCGCGGTTATAAGGCGACTTTCCACATGGATGAGGATTTCAATCATGTGATCGGTGTGAAGAAGGGTGGAAATCTGGCAATTTTGGCAGGCTGCGGCCCCATGGGTCTGGAGGCGATTGATATTGCGCTCCACGGTGGTCTGAATCCCTCATTGGTAGTGGTTACCGATCTGGATCAGGCGCGTCTGGATCGTGCGGCAAGCATTTTCCCTCCCGAAGAGGCAGCGAAGGACGGCATTAAGCTTGTGTTTGCGAAAACTTCCGATAAGGATGAACTGCTGGCACTGACCGATGGCAAGGGCTATGACGACGTGTTTGCTTATGCACCCGTTCCCGCGGTAGTAGAGCTGGCTGACGCGATTCTGGCATTTGACGGCTGTCTGAATTTCTTTGCCGGTCCCACCGACAAAAAGTTCAGCGCAAACTTCAACTTCTACAATGTTCACTATGCACAGCACCATGTGGCAGGAACCAGCGGAAGCACCCCTCAGGACATGGCTGACATTGTGCAGCTGATCGGCGAGAAGCGGATCAATCCTGCATTCATGATCACTCACATCGGCGGAATGGATGCGGCTATCGACGTAACCCTGAATCTGCCCAAGGTTCCCGGCGGAAAGAAGCTGATCTACACTCACATCGAGCTGCCCTTGACTGCACTGGCGGATTTTGAGGAGCTGGGAAAGACTGACAAGCGGTTCGCTGTGATGGATGAGATGGTAAAGAAGAATAACGGACTTTGGAATGCGGAGGCAGAGAAGTATCTGCTGGCGAATTTCTGAGGGGCAGTTGGAACGGTATAATATAATAGAGTAAGCAAAAACAGCTGCGCAGTGGGATGTGATTTTACTGTGCGGCTGTTTCTGTTAAATATAAAAAATGTATTGCTAATGTGCGCACTAAAGTATATAATAAGAGCGTAAGATACTAAGAACTGGAGGCGTTAATATGGCATTAAAAACTGCGAATTTGTATGCAAGGATTGAACCGGACATAAAGAATCAGGCGGAAAGCATCTTAAGTGCTTTGGGAATTTCGGTTTCGAATGCGATCAATATGTTTTATAAGCAGATAATTCTGCAGCGAGGATTGCCGTTTGAAGTAAAACTACCGGCATCAAAACCCTTAGATATGTCCGTATTGTCAGAGGAAGAATTGAACACTGAGATAGAGAAAGGTTATGTGGAGGTCCTTAATGGACGGACAAAACCAGTCGAAACGGTGTTTGCGGATATATATGAGGATTACAAGGCATGAATTATGAAATAGAGATTTCTTTGCAGGCGGAGAGAGATTTGAGGGACATTTACGAATATATTGCATTTGTTTTACTTGCTCCTGAGAATGCAATTGGCCAGCTTAGACGCTTGGAGAAAGGTATCCTTAGCTTAAAGGAATATCCTATGAGGCATAGAAAATACGAAAAGGAACCTTGGAAAAATCGAGGCTTGCGAGTCCTCCCGGTAGATAATTATGTGTTGTTTTATATTGCAAATGAAAGATTGAAAAAGGTTTCGATTGTTCGTGTGATGTACAGCGGACGCAACATCGAAGAGGGACTTTGATGTGGTTGACAGATGTATCCGCCCTATAGATAAAAAATCCCAGACTTCCGCATTTGTGCAAGCACATGCGAAATCTGGGATTTTTTATCTGCACTTCGGATTGGTAAAACAAAAAGAGACACCGTCCCCACAGCTCTCGAAGTCTGCAAAAACAGTGCCCTGCGTGCTCCGCCAGAGGCTCGAACTCTGGACACCCTGATTAAGAGTCAGGTGCTCTACCAACTGAGCTAGCGGAACATTTCTTAAGAACGAGGTATATAATACCGCAAAGTTTCGTAAAAATCAAGCCCTTTTTGCAAAAAAATAAATATTTTGTGAAATATTGTGAAAAATAGCGGAAAAATGAAAAAAATAAAGGTCATAATAAATCAATATGCCCGAAAATAGGCTCATGGGAGGCTGTTTTCGGGCAATATAGGTTTTTGAAGTCGGCAGAGCAGAAATCAATCGGCGATGATCTGATCTTTGCGCGCCAGCAGATCATCGGACAACAGCTGTGCTTCCACATTCTCGAAGCCGAGGCGATTGATGGTGTCGGCAAAACGTTCACCGGGCTGCCCCTGCTCGCGGAACAGGAGGATGGCCTTCTCCACAACGGACAGAGCTTCTTCTTTATCGGTGAAGATCTTGGACAAAGGACGTCCCTGAGCTACCTTTTTGCCCCAGCGACCGCCTACATGGATCCGGTATCCGTAAATACCCTCGTCCATGGCGCCAAAAGGACACTTTTCCACGCAGCGACCACAGTTGTTGCAGACGGATTTGTCGATGGTCAGAACACCGTCCACCACCTGAGATGCTTTCATGGGACAGTTAGAAGCGATGACGCACTTTTTGCAGCCGCGGCATTTTTCGGCGTCAAACTGAGGGATCCGCTGGCCGATGATGCCCAGATCGTTGATGTCGGGCTTTACACAGTTGTTGGGACAGCCGCCCACTGCAATTTTAAACTTGTGGGGCAGCTTTACGGTGCGATAGCCTTTGTAGAAACGCTGATGGATCTCCTCGGACAGTGCGAAGGTGTCCAGAAGACCGTACTGGCAGGTGGTACCCTTGCAGGAAACGACGGGACGAACCAGAGGTCCTGTGCCGCCGGTTTCTAAGCCTTCCTTTGCGATGAATGCCCGGAACTCATCGATCTTCTCATAGGGTATACCGGGGACCTCTATGGTCAGACGGGAGGTGAAGGTGATGTTTCCGTTTCCGAATTTTTCGGCAGCATCAGCGATACAGCGGTGCTGTGCCACGGTGATCTTACCGTTTACGGTGATAACGCGGGCAGAGAAGTTGTCGGTGCCCTTGTTGCTTAAAAATCCAAGTCCTTTGACCCGCTTTTCATCTGCGGGGCTTACAGTCAATGGAGCCATTTGTTTTCCTCCTGATTTTGGAACAGCGGTTAAAACCACTGATTCGTCACTATATAAATGATTATACCACGGGAGACCGGATTGGAAAAGCATTATTTACAAAAAAATAAATCGGGAAGAAAAGTTGTTCTCATCTTGCAATGGTTATGACTTGTGTTAGAATAAAGGGGGTTAATGGTGTAAGACTGTGCGGAAAATGATTTTTGTTAGGAGAACAAATCGGTTAAGGAGGCGATTATGATAAATAAGATAAAAGTGATGTCGGCCGTTCTTTTTATGGTTATATGTTTCACCGGCTGTGGCAGTGCAGGCGATCTTTTTGATACGGATCCTACGGCTGTCTCAGACACTGTGAATGGAAGTGACGAAAACGGAAACGGCAATAATGATCAGAATTCCGATGACGAAATGCCTTCGGAGGGAGCCTCTCTTGTTTTGGAACCTCAATCCTCCTTTTGTGTGGCGGTGTACACAGGGATGGATATTAAATTTTATGTAGATGAGACAGGAAGTATTGTTTACACAGAAGTTTTTTTGGATGAGACCGGTAGCTTTGAGAATGTAGATTTTGTGGGCCTTTCTTTTGAGGAAGGGATGACCCGGATGATGGATGTCATGTGCGAAAACAGTCTTTTTTCGGAAGTGACCGATCTGTCTTTCGAATTTGTCGTTCATGAGAACGTGGACTGGAGCTGGTTTGAGAATTCTGTACAAATTCCGGTTTCCGACTATCTGGTTACAAAAGGTATTTCGGACGTTAATGTGAGTGTTGGCTATTATGTGTATTTGAAGGAGCTTTCTTCTCCTGCTTATGCCTTTTATGAGGAGCATTATCCGAAGCACTATTCAGAGATTAAGGACAAGTTTGCTTACTATGATGAACTGGCCCGCACAGGCGAAAACAAAGATGAGTATGATCGACGGTTGGAGAAAAGCCGGAATGAGGGTATGCCGTTTGAGATTATTCTCACGTCCGATGGAAGTGAGGTAATGCTTTTCTATAACGAGTCAGGAAAGCTGAGAAGCATAAGCCTAAGTGGCGAACAGATGCTCATTGATATTCGTATGGTGTCGGGAACAGAAATGTATAAAACCAGATGCGTTGCCTACTGTGAAGGGGAGTCTGCTCTTTTTTGGCCGGATGGAAAGGTGGAGACCTTCTATGGGGATGGAGCGGATAAGGTACGGATTGAGGGAGCCAATGAACTTGGTTATATTTATCTTCCTGAAGCGAAAGACTTAAACGGTTATGATGAGGCTATGTCACTCCTTGAGCAATATGCAGATGACGGCGTGCTCATAGAAAATGACAGCGAAAACCTGAGCATTAATTGGGGTGAGGGATATCTTTATATAAAGCACTATTTTGGGGAAAATCAGTTGGAAATCAGAAAATACAGTAAGGATTGGAATGAGTTTGAGGAGACTGTTTACATAAATCAACAGTTTTACGCGCACTCCAAACAGATCAATGATGATGAGCTGGGAACACTCTATTCTTTTTATGAGACGGAGAAGGAGATCAGAGAAACGTTTTACGATCATGATGCTTGCCGGACGACGACAACCACGTTTGATAAGGCCAGCGATGAGACCATGACGAACATTTCCAAGATGGTAAAGAGCGGTCCTTCCGCCGGCGGCTATTATATAAGATGGGAAAATCATCTTTTTATCAACGAGTATGAATACATAGATGAGAGTTCTCATATTCTGAAAGCCTTTATTTCCACCGACAAGTCCACAGGGGAAGTGTTCTACTGGGAACTGGATGGAAAAGAGCTGGATGACAAGGTAACCACAAACCATGTAGTGAGCCTTACCCGCACGTTGAACGGTGTGAGCAAAACGTATTCTGTGGATGAGATTCCTTGGGGAAGCGGCATGGTTTACCCACCCAACTTTACCCATGAATATGGCCAACGGAAAGAAACCGGGGAATAAACATTATCGTGAAAAGAAATAGTGGGAAACCGTCTGACGGTTTCCCACTTGGTGATTTGGTATGATGTTGTTCAGCGGTGATGCTTTCCCGGTCTGTCCTTTCTGCAGCGCTGCCGACAATTATCGTTTTTGTCGCATTGATTATGGTCACAGCACTCCCGCCGGGAGGGAAGTGCATTACTTGCTTCGCACAGTCCCCGGCTGATGCGCAGAGCAGTGCGGTTAAGGGAACCATTGCAGCAGGTCAGGGAATTGAGCAGGTGAAAAAGGGGGGGACATTTTCGCATGGCGTCAGCCCTTTTTTACCATTATATGCATCAGTCCGCTGAGAGGGGCATAGGAACCGCGATCAGCTTGCAGATGGGCTGCCCCAGACCGGAAAATTTAGCCTCGTATTCGGTCATAATATTGCCCTGGTTCATGGATGCGTCATGGTGCAGGTCAAAGGTGTGAGCCACCAGTTTCCAACCGGCCTCGGGAACGGACTCCAAAGAGAAGGCAAACAGATCCTGATTGTCGGTTTTGAACTCCAGATCTCCGTCCACAGCAAGGAACTCCCGGTAGCGGGTTAAAAACTGGGGGGAGGTCAGACGACGCTTTGCGTGGCGGGCCTTGGGCCAGGGATCGGAGAAGTTGAGATAGATCCGGTTTACTTCGCCGGGAGCGAACACCTCCGGCAGTTTCTCTGCATCGATCCACAGGAAACGGAGATTGGGGATCTCTTCCTCCTCAACCTTTTGAACGGCGCGGATCAGCACGCTGGTGAACAGCTCTACGCCGATGTAATTGATCTCAGGGTGGAGGAGAGCCATCTCGCGGATAAACTGTCCCTTTCCCATGCCGATCTCCACGTGGAGTGGAGATCCATTGCCAAAATATTGGTTCCAGGTGCCTCTGTACTGCTGGGGTTCATCCACACAGTAGGGGCTTTGCTTGATCACATCCTGTGATCCGGGGATATTTCTCAGTCTCATGAATTGTTCCTTTTCGTCATTATTAATAATAATTATTAGAGCAAATGAAAAATACTTTGCGGGAAGTTAAGGCGGCTGTAAAAGCCCAGCCTTTGCCAGTATACCAAATCGCCGAAAAAAAGAAAAGATTTTCTGGAGATTTTTTGTGACAAGTTTCGCATAATATGTTACAATTAACCGGTACCCCGCATCTAAAGTAAAAGAGGATGGGGAAAAACAGGTAAGGGGACGAGTACCTATATGAAAAAGCTGATGACACCGGTGGCAGTGTTGGCTGCCCTGGCATTGATCGTGGTGATGCTGATCTCTTCGGTGGAGATCGCAGCCTACGGAAATTTTGAATATTATCAAAAAGAGTATGAGAAATACCGTGTTCTTGACGATGTGAACATGGAGATGGAAGATCTGATGCACGTTACCCGGGAGATGATGGCCTATCTGCGGGGCAATCGGGATCAACTGTCGGTGGAGACTACGGTGAGCGGTCAGGCTATGGATTTTTTCAATGAGCAGGATCGCTTTCATATGTGGGAGGTGCAGAAACTGTTTATTGGGGGAATGCGCCTGAGAGCCATGACGGCGGCCATTGCGGTGGTGAGTATATTGCTCCTGGCGGCAGTCAAGGCGCCGATGAGACGATTGCTGCCCAAAGCATTTTTGTGGACGGTAGGGATATTGATGGCAGTGGTATTGGCTCTGGTGATCTGGGCAGCCATTGACTTTAATACATTGTTTACATATTTCCATCTGATTTTCTTTGACAACGATCTGTGGCTGTTTGATCCGGCCACGGATCTGATGATCAATGTGTTGGTAGAGGGATTCTTTATGGATATGGCATTGCGGATCGTGCTGATTTTCGGCGGAATGCTGGTGATCACATCCGGCTTATGTGTGGGTGTGCTGGCGGCAGGATGCAAAAAGGGAAAACGAAATGGGATCAAAGCAGCTGCGCTGGTGCTGGCTGCGGTGGTGGGCCTTCAGGGTATTGCACCGTTGACGGTCAAGGCCGATCCCGGGGAAACCCTTGTTTCACCGGTGGAGGAGTTTAAGACGAAGCATGTGGATCATGAGTTTGTATTCCCGGAGGATTGGCCGGAGGCACCGGAGATAAATGCCGGAGCGGCTATTCTCTATGAGGCCACCACGGGGACCGTGCTTTATGCGAAGAATGCGGATGTGGAGCTTTATCCCGCCAGTATCACCAAGATCATGACGGGGCTTCTGGTGGCTGAGTATGGACGGATGAGCGATATCGTCACTTATACCAGAGATGCGGTCATCAATAATCTGGAATGGGGTGCCATGACGGTGGGTATCAGTGTGGATGAGCAGATTTCTGTACTGGACAGTTTCTATGCCATGATGCTGTCTTCCGCAAATGACGCCGCCAACGGACTGGCTGAGTATGTGTCCGGCAGCAACGAGTCTTTCGCGGCGCTGATGAACAGTCGGGCAAAGGAACTGGGTGCTTACAATACGAATTTCTCCAATCCCAGCGGATTGTTCGGAGCGGATCATTATACCACTTGCTACGATATGGCGCTGATCATGGCGGAGGCTATTCAAAATCGTCTGTTTATGTCCGTAGCTACCACCATGTACTATGAGTCGGAGCCTACCAATCGCTACCCTCAGTACAGATTCTTTTACCAGCAGCATAAGTTTAAGCCGAATGCAGCCCATGCCTATGACGGTTTTGTCTGCGGAAAGACCGGATATATCGATGAGTCGGGAAATACTCTGGTAACTTACTGCGAGCGGGACGGACTGAAACTGATTTCGGTGGTGATGAAGGACAATAATCCCGGACACTATGTGGATAGTACCCTGCTGATGGACTATGGATTTGATAACTTTAAGCTGTGTCAGATCGATGGTACGTTGCTGTCCGGCGAACAGGACACGGATTATCTCAGCGGTTTTGACGGATTATTTGAACAGGCAGGTTTTTCCATTGAGGAAAATATGGACAGTGTGATCATTATTCCCCGGACTGCGGAGCTGTCTGATGTGGACTGTACCCTGAACTATAACCCTGAGAGTAAAGCGGAAAACGGGAATATTATCGCAGATATTGTTTATTCCTATCACGGAATGACGGTGGGCAGCGGTACGCTGGAGTTTGTTCCCACCAAGGAAGAGTTTTCCGATCCCAAGGACATCGAGGAGAGCCTGGAGGCGGAGGAAACCATCGATGAGACGGAAGGCCCCACTGAGGATGAGTCCAAGGGCAAGGAAGTGGTCGTTACGTTGGCACAGGTCATGCTGTTTATCGGCATCGTGCTGGCTGTGGTGGTTGTGGTTATTGTGCTGGCCGTTTATTTCAATCCCGGCAGAGTCAGAGCCCGTCGGATCCGGAGGAGACGTAAAACCAGACAGATCGATTATAAGCTGCCGGATGATTTCCTATAAGAATTTTTATTTGCTCCCATAATCTGACAGAGATTGCAGTTGATTTCATCTATACTGTTTGGGCATTGACCATGTCCGAACGAAACCTGCCTGCAGGTTCGCCTTTTGGGACGGGCTTGCAGGGGGTGAGGTATCGAGATGAAAGAGCAGGCGCAATGGCTGGCAAAAACGGGAGCATTTTTATTGGGAGGATTGGCCATCACGGCCATGGCGGGGCAGAGCGGTTTCGCCTTGTCAGCTGTGGAGACGTTAATGTATGTGTTGATTTTGGTGGCAGGATATCGCCTGGGAACTGTGCCGGGGACAGTTGCCGGGATTTTTTGTGGGTTGGCACGCATTTCCCAAGGGGAGAGTGGAGCTTTTCTGCCGGCATGTCTCATGGCGGGAGCATTGTCCGGTTTGTTTCGCCGATTGGGAAGAAAGGGAAGCCTGACAGCGTTTTTGTGTGGGTTTATTTTGGGATCGCTGACCGGAGGACCGATATTTCTGGCTGATAATTTTTATGGGATGTGCGGAGGCGGATTGATTTTTCTGCTGATCCCGGAGATCTATCCGGGAGGGTTGGATGTCAATCGGTTAAAGCGAAAGAGTGCATCGGCAGGGATCGACTATGAACAGGCGGCGGCAGTGAGACTCCATTCCATCGGTGAGGTGCTTGCGCTGCTGTCCGATTATTATAAGGAAGTGCCGGACAAGCATTGGGAGCCCGGAGAGGGATATAGCCAGGCCATTACCTGGTATACCGGTTATCTGGAAGAAAAAATGGCGGCATCTGTGGGAATGGGTGAGACCGCCAGATTGATCGGTACTCTCCTGGAGGAATATCAGGAAATGGAGGATGTGACCGGAAACTGGGAAGGACGAGTGGGGGAAGCCCTTAAGGAAAAGAAAATTCTGTTGGAGAGACTGAATATTCTGAAGGACAGACAGGAAAGGCTTGCCGTTGCATTGACGGTGAGGGCCATGAGAAAACGGTGTATTCCGGTCAGAGAGCTGGCTGCGCCGTTGAGCCGGGCCATGGGCAGGGAATTGAGACCGGAGGAAAATGCCAGAGCGGTGATCGGTCAGGAGTCGGTACAGATTTGTTTTCGGGAGGATCCGGGTTACCACATGCTTTACGATGTGGTCAGGGAAACCAGAGAGGACTCTGAGACGTCCGGTGACAATTTCTCCTGTATGCGCATCGGATCGGGGAAAGCGGTTTTGGGACTTTCTGATGGCATGGGAACCGGGGAACAGGCGGCCAAAGACAGTGAGGCAGTGATGGACCTGGCAGAAAAGCTGCTGATGGCCGGTTACGGCGAGGAAGCGGCAGCCAGACTGATCAATGCCGTGATGCTCCAAAGAGGCAAAAAAAGACCGGTGACGCTGGATCTTGCCACGGTGGATCTGTTTACCGGCGATTGCTGTTTTACCAAGCTGGGAGCTGTCACCACGTTCCTTCGTCGGGAGGGAACCGTGGAAACGATTCGGGCAGAATCCCTTCCCGCGGGGATATTGGCTGAGGCTGTACCCATGACGGAGAAGCGGGAGCTTGGCCATGGAGATATGATCGTTATGGTCACCGATGGAGTCTTGGATGCCCTCGCCGAGACGGACAAGGAGGCATCCATGATGACGTTGCTGTCCGCTATTTCCTCCAACAACCCCAGGGACATCGCCAGACAGGTGTTGGATTTTGCCTGCCGATGCGGTGGAAAACGGATGGATGATATGACCGTGTTGGCTGCCGGCATCTGGAAGAAATGAAGTGAGAGTCGGTGGGATGAAAATGTGCTTGCCACTATTCCCCTGAACGTGTAAAATATAGAAGAAATGTATAAATAGGCAGGCATAAACAATGAGTAATCTATTTGAGCATATTGTGAATAGAATAAAAGAAACCGGATTGATCGCTTCCGGCGAGTCGATCGTGGTAGGTGTGTCGGGAGGCGCCGATTCGGTTTTGCTGCTTCACGCGTTGGCATCACTTCGCGAGTCGATGAAGATAGATATTCTTGCGGTTCATGTGCACCATGGGATCCGTGGCGCAGAGGCGGACCGTGATGCGGAGTTTGTCCGGGAACAGTGCGATGGATTGGAGGTACCTTGCCGGGTGATCCGGGCAGATGTGCCGTCCATTGCCCTGCAGGAGAAAATGACGGTGGAGGAAGCCGGAAGAACGGTTCGCTATGGCTTCTTTTTTGAGGAGATGGAGAGAGTGGGGGCTCACAAGCTGGCGGTGGCTCACCACCGGGATGACTCTGCGGAGACCATTCTGTTTAATTTGGTGAGGGGCAGCGGGATCAAAGGCCTTTGCGGGATCGCACCCATTCAGGGTAAGATCATTCGTCCGCTGATCGATCTGCGCAGAACGGAGATTGAGGAGACGTTGTCTGAGGCAGGGCTTTGCTGGCGCGAGGATTCCACCAATCAGGAAGTGGTGTACAGCCGCAACCGCATTCGCCACGAGTTGATTCCTTATCTGGAGCGGGAATTCAACTCAGACGCAGTTGATCATCTGACCAAAATGGCCGGGATTTTGCGGGATATCGATGACCATATGGAGGCTGAGGCAGAGAGGTGGATTGAAACTTACGCAAAATCGGGATCACTTCCCGTTGAGCCGCTGAAGGCTGCAGACCGGGCATTGCAGGGATATCTGATCCGAAAGCGTTTGGGAGAGCTTGGTGGGCTTAAGGATATTACCTCGGAGCATGTGGAGATGATCCGGAGCCTTCTTGGGAAGACCGGGGGGAAAACCATCTGTCTGCCCGGAGGTCGGAGTGTACGCAGGGAGTATGATCAGTTGTTTTTTTTCACTGTGAATGAGGATAAAGAGACCGGCATGATCCCCGTGGAGCTGTCTGTCTGCGAAATTTCTCCGGAAAAAGTTGAAAAAATTGCATCGGACCCGTATACGAAATGCTTTGATTATGATAAAATAAAAGTTAAATTGTGCCTGAGAACACGAAAAACCGGGGACAGCTTGGTTGTATTTGCCGACGGGCGCAGCCAGTCGGTGAAAGAGTACATGATCAATGCAAAGATTCCGGCGGGGCAGAGAGACCGTATCCCGCTGCTGGTCAGCGGCGATGAGGTTGTCTGGATCGTGGGTTATCGGGCCAGTGAGAAATTCCGGGTGACAGACGAGACCCGTCGCGTGTTACTGGTAAAGGCAACTACAAATAACATCTGAGAATAGGAGAAAAGAAGATGGCAGATAAAATCAGAGTGTTGATCACTGAGGAAGAACTTACCGCGAAAATCAGGGAGATTGCTGAGCAGATCAAGAAGGATTACGAAGGGCATACACTGCAGCTGGTTTGTATTCTGAAGGGAAGTGTATTTTTTGCCTGTGATCTGGCTAAGATGCTGGATATGGATGTTCGTCTGGACTTTATGACGGTTTCCAGCTACGGCGGAGGCACCGAGTCCACCGGCGCTGTAAAGATCAAGAAGGATCTGGATCATCATATTGAGGGCAAGCATGTGCTGATCGTGGAGGATATCATCGATTCCGGAAATACCCTTAGCGCACTGGTACCCATGCTGAAGCTGAGAAATCCTGCATCGATTGAGGTTGCCACCCTTCTGGATAAGCCTTCCCGCCGTGTGAAGCGTAATGTTGAGGTCAAGTATACCTGCTTTACGATTCCGGATGAATTTGTGGTGGGATATGGTCTGGATTATGACCAGAAGTACCGTAATCTGCCCTATATCGGTGTGGTAGAGTTGGATGGATGAGACGTCTTGACAAAAGACGTGAAAAAGTAGAATGAAAGGTTCGGTCTGTGAAAAGAACAGGCCGGGGAGGTTTAGCGAAGTTGGAAGGACAGCAGCGAAAGTCAAATGTGGGTCTGTATCTGGCATTGATCATGCTGGTTATTTGGGGTGTTTATCTGATGAGCAGCATGGGCAGCAGAGAAAATACCCTCACTCACAATGAATATCAGCAGTTATTGACTGATGGGAAGATCGAATCTGTGGTGATTGCGCCGAATAAGGAGACACCCACCGGAGAGCTTTATCTGGCGTTGGAGGGTGGAAACAGTTATGTACTCTACACCGATAATGTTGCGGAGGCCAGACAGGAGCTGCTGGCAGCCGGCGTTACCGTGAAGGAGCGAGCTATCCCTGAGGAAAGTGTATTTATGACCATTGTACTTCCGATCATTATCGGTATGTTTATCGTGTCATTCACTGTGGTGATCCTGATGAACCGGATGATGGCCGGTGCACAGGGCGGCAATTCCAAAATGATGAATTTCGGAAAGAGCCGTGCAAAGATGGTCAAGGATCTTGAGGGGACAAATTTCGGCAGTGTAGCAGGTCTTCAGGAGGAGAAAGAGGATCTGGTGGAGATCGTGGATTTCCTGAAAGCTCCGGAGAAATACATTAAGGTAGGAGCCCGTATTCCCAAGGGCGTACTGCTGGTGGGACCTCCCGGAACCGGTAAGACGTTGCTTGCCAAGGCGGTGGCAGGTGAAGCCGGCGTTCCTTTCTTCAGTATTTCCGGTTCGGATTTTGTGGAGATGTTTGTAGGTGTGGGCGCGTCCCGTGTCCGTGATCTGTTTGAGGACGCAAAGAAAAATTCTCCTTGTATTGTATTTATTGATGAGATCGACGCCGTGGCCAGACGCAGAGGTACCGGCATGGGCGGCGGTCACGATGAGCGTGAGCAGACATTGAATCAGCTGCTGGTGGAGATGGATGGCTTTGG
>JAFOFP010000139.1 GCA_017387285.1 Lachnospiraceae bacterium | reverse complement strand
TCTGCAAAATACCAGAGGGTTTCCGCATCAGTCTGGATTTGTGGCTCTGGGCCACATCTCCATGCCAATGCCATACCGGAATGTCCGCCTCCTCGCACAGATCTGTGAGCCGTGTGAACTGGTCATTGATCAGAGCCTTCAAAGGACCGATATAAATGCATCCCACAGAGGAGGGAGGGTTTTCAGAGAAAAGTGTAATGATAGGGAAGAAGGCCGCTTCTGTTTTACCGGAGGCAGTAGAGGCTGTCAGCAGAACATTGTCATCCGTATTGAAGATGGCATCTGCTGCGGCCACCTGAATGGCCCGGAGATTCTCCCAATGATTGCGGTAGATATAGTCCTGAACAAAAGGGGCATAACGGTCAAAGGCACTCATAGGCTACCTCTTACAATTCAAATTCTGCAAAATCCGTATGGGTGTTCTCTTCCTGCACAGAGTTCTGCGCATAGGTAAAACGGTCGCTGCCCAAAAGTGTGCGAACTTTGATACCGGGATTCTGATACACGATATCCAGCACCTCAATAAAGTCCCGAATGACCTCACGGGGCGTGATATGGGTATCCGCACCGATGCGGGAGAATTCGATCTCAATGAAGTCCACCATATCCTGCTGATTCACGATCTGCTTATAGTCGTAAAGTCCGGCGTGGATATCTGCCAGCTTCTCAATGAGGATCAGCATTTCCTCGTTGGTCAGTGGAAGCAGCTTGATGACAGGGGACAGGAGGTCTTTATGTTCTCCAGAGAAGTGACCTTCTGCCAGACGGGAACGCAGGGCTTCATAGCTGTAAACACCCCGGCGGGGATCCTCCATGCACTGAGGTGTTCCACAGAGGATAAAACCAATGTGCTGCGCCTTTCCCTGCATGGCATCGTTATACATGGTCAGAATCTTCTCGTAATTATACTGGCGGGTAATAGCATTGGGAATCTTATAGATGTTCACCAGCTCGTCGATCAGCACCAGCATACCGCTGTATCCCGCCTGTTTTAGAAAAGCAGCGAAGATCTTTAAGTATTCATACCAATCGTCGTCGGTGATGACAATGTTCACGCCCAGTTCCTGCCGAGCTTCGGTCTTGGTGTTGTACTCACCACGGAACCATTTAAGAACCTTGGCTTTTGTCTCATCATCACCGCCGATATGGGCCTGATAGTACGCTGTCAGAAGCCTTGCAAAATCAAAGCCGTGCACCATCTCATTGAGGGAGTAGATAACGGCGGAGATCTTCTTTTCCACAAGCATCACGAGCTTAGGGTCTGTCATACTGAGCCCGGATTCTGCCATCACTTCCTGTTGTACATTGCTGATCCAGCGGTCAAGGATCAGACTAAGTGCACCGCCTTCTGGCTTTGTCTTTGTGGACATATTCCGGATCAGTTCCTTATATGTGGCCAGGCCTTGACCACGGGTACCCTGTAATCTTCGCTCCGGTGAAAGGTCAGCATCCACAACCACAAAGTTTTTTGCCATCACATAATTACGGATTGTCTGAAGCAGAAAACTCTTGCCGCTGCCGTACTTACCCATAATAAAACGGAAAGAGGCACCGCCATCTGCGATGATCTCCACATCCCGCAGCAGCGCATCAATCTCCGGTGCGCGACCAACGGTTACATATTGTAGACCAACTCTGGGCACAACGCCGCCCTTTAGTGAGTTCATTAAGGTTTGCGCGATTCTTCTTGGTATTTTCATCTTGCTACCATCTCTTTCAAATCTTCAATATAGTCTTCAATTAGGGCAGGGGAATCATCCAGGACAGAGTCCATAAAGGTATCGTAAAGCTTCTCATTGATACCATCTACCAAAACAGAAAGCAGATACCCTTCAGACTGCACCCAACTGATGGATTCCCCATAGAGCAGACACCGCAGCAATCGATTCGATTTTAAACAAGAAAACAATATTTGGCATAGGCCTTGAGGGCATTCTTATTGCAATTTGTACCCTTGCCGCATACGCAGTGGGATACGGAATAAATGCCGCAAC
>JAFOFP010000016.1 GCA_017387285.1 Lachnospiraceae bacterium | reverse complement strand
GACGGACACCGCCGGAGTATATACCCAGACTGATCGAGTATCAGCTGAAGTATGAGCGGCTGGTTGGGATGTTGAATGTTGGGGGAGAAATATATACAGAGATGGAAGGGGAGATAAGTGATGAAGGATCACAATAGCAGCGAGATTTTGATATATCAGTCAAAAAATGGTATGACAAAGATTGATGTGACATTTAGGGATGAGACAAATGTAGACTATAATCCCAAAAGCGAAAAATCCCCTTGCGTAACCTATTGCTTGTGACGCTGCGTCATGAGGTAAAATTCTCACCGTGAGGAGGTGAAAGCTATGTCAAAATACACGACGGGAGAAATGGCGAAGCTCTGTGGTGTCTCTGTTCGGACGGTGCAGTACTATGACACCAGAAATATTCTTGTCCCCAGTGAGTTGTCGGAGGGCGGCCGCAGGCTGTACTCCGAGGAGGATCTGAAGCGGATGCGGATCATCTGTTTCCTGCGGGAAGCGGGAGTGCCGATTAATCGGATCGGTGAGCTGTTTGCGGATGAGCATCCGGAGAAGATCGTCTCTGTCCTGTTGGATCAGCAGGAGAAGGAGCTTCAGGATCAACTGGATGAGCTGCAAAGGAAGCTCAGTATCACAGAGACCATCAAACGGGAGCTGAGAGAGATCGAGCATTTCTCTGTTGAATCTATCCATGATATAGCACATGTAATGAAAAGTAAAAGCAAGTTGAGAAAAATGCGCTGGTTCATCGTGCTTACGGGACTCCCTTTGGAAGTGTTGGAGTGGGTGTCCATCATCTGGTGGATCAAGAGCGGAGTATGGTGGCTGTTTTTGGTTTGGCTTGCGGTGGTAATTGTTTACGGTGTTTGGGTGTCAGCCTATTACTTTGGGCGAGTTGCCTATATCTGTCCTGAGTGCCATGAGGTGTTTCAGCCCAGTATCAAAGAGGTCTTTTGGGCGTACCATACGCCGAAGATGCGTCGGCTGACTTGTCCGAAGTGCAGCCGAAAAGGGCTGTGTGTTGAAGTATATGCGGAAAAGGAGAATGATAATGGATAATATTATGGAGTTTTTACCCTTTTTGATACCACTGGTCATCGTACAGTTTTCACTGCTGGGATATACGCTGTACCATATTCTGACCCACGAAACCTATAAGCGGGGAAATCGTACCCTGTGGCTGATCATCACCCTTGTGTTGATGAATTTTGTTGGCCCCATCCTTTACTTTCTGTTGGGTAAGGAGGATGCGTGATGGATATGCTGCGCATCACTGGTTTGCACAAGCGATTCGGTGATAAGGTGGTGCTGGATGGATTGGATCTGACGGTGCCGGAGCACAGCATATTTGGATTTATCGGCAAAAACGGTGCCGGTAAGACTACCACCATGAAGATGATACTGGGTCTGTTGCCTGCAGATTCCGGGGAGATCAGCGTGGGCGGAGAGAAGGTAGTATACGGTCAGACGGGGACAAATCGGATGATCGGTTATCTGCCCGATGTGCCGGAGTTTTACTCCTTTATGACCGCTGTGGAATATCTTCGTTTTTGCGGTGAGATCACCGGTATGGATAAAACAGAGATCGGGAAACGCAGCGGAGAACTTTTGGAACTGGTGGGTCTTGGCGGTGAACGGCATCGCATTAAAGGCTTTTCACGAGGAATGAAGCAGCGTCTGGGTATTGCTCAGGCTCTGTTAAATCGCCCGAAGCTGTTGATCTGTGATGAACCCACCTCTGCCCTTGATCCTGTTGGGCGAAAAGAGATCTTGGATATTTTGTTGATGGCAAGAGAACAGACGACGATATTGTTTTCCACCCACATTCTTTCTGATGTGGAGCGGATATGCACCGACGTGGCTTTTTTGCATAACGGTGTTGTGTCATTACAGGGCAAATTGTCGGACATTAAAACCACCTACCGGACGGAACGGTATTTTCTTGAGCCGGAGCGAGAGGAAGATGTACGTTTGCTTTTGCAGTATTTCGGCTCCATGGAACCGGAAAAGGGTCGCGGCGTATCCTTTTGTGAAGAAGATCACTCGGTGTCTGAGGTCCTGCGTTTTGTGGCGGATCGCAATATGCCGTTGATCAAGATTGAGCGGATGGAGCCCTCTCTGGAATCTTTGTTTATGGAGGTGGTAAATCCATGAGATCGTTACTGACCTTGATTAAGAAAGAGATAACGCAACAGCTTC
>JAFOFP010000138.1 GCA_017387285.1 Lachnospiraceae bacterium | reverse complement strand
TGCTCCCCGGCGATATCATCATAAAGCTGGAGGATATTAGCATTGCCACCAGAGAGGATCTGCTCGATGCCCTCGACTATTATAAAGGCGGAACCACGGTGAATCTGACGGTGCAGAGAAGGGTGGACGGAACGTTCCGGGAGATGCAGATTCAGGTGACGCTGGGATATCGCAAGGATTATGTGAAGGAGTAAGTCTCCTGCTGATGACAAAGAGATAAAATGATTTAGTGCCCTGCAGAAAACATCCTGTGAAGTGAATGTAAAAATTTGCCTCGCAGGATGTTTTTACAATGATTTTTGGGGAAAATGGATAGAAAAAGAAATATTTTCATTTTGATTTCGTCGAAAAAAGGATATTGGCAAAAACAATATAAGCAAGTATAATAAATAAAGTATGTCGTTAGGACAAATGGTAATACGAGAGGAGAAACTTATGTTTCAGGATATGATGGATACGATCGGATTTGTTGCTGAAAAAGATCCTGAAGTGGCGGCAGCCATGAAGGACGAGCTCAAGAGACAGCGCGATAATATCGAGTTGATCGCTTCCGAAAACGTGGTAAGTCCTGCGGTGATGGCCGCTATGGGATCTTGCCTGACCAATAAATATGCGGAAGGCTATCCCGGACATCGCTATTACGGCGGATGTCAGCATGTGGACGTGGTAGAGCAGCTGGCCATCGACCGTGCCTGCAAATTGTTCGGCGCAAAGTATGCCAATGTACAGCCTCACTCCGGTGCTCAGGCCAATCTGGCAGTGTATTTTGCTGTACTCAATGTGGGCGATACCGTTATGGGTATGGATCTGTCTCAGGGAGGTCATCTGACCCATGGAAGTCCTGCAAACATGAGTGGAAAATATTACAACTTTATCTGTTATGGTGTAAATGAAAATGGCTTCCTGGACTATGATGCACTGGAGGCACAGGTGAAGGAGGTTCAGCCTAAATTGCTGGTAGCAGGTGCATCCGCATACTGCCGTGCCTTGGATTTTGAGCGTTTGGCCAATATCGCTCATGGTGTGGGCGCCATGCTGATGGTGGATATGGCTCATATCGCAGGTCTGGTAGCCGGTGGAGCACATATGAATCCCGTGCCCTACGCAGATATCGTAACCACAACCACCCACAAGACCCTCCGCGGTCCCCGCGGCGGCCTGATCCTGACCAACAGTGAGGAGCTGATCAAGAAGATCAATAAGGCGATCTTCCCCGGAACTCAGGGCGGTCCTCTGGAGCACGTGATCGCCGGTAAGGCAGTGTGCTTCGGCGAGGCGTTAAAGCCTGAGTTCAAGGAGTACGCACAGCGGGTAGTGGACAATGCACAGGCGCTTTCCGCCCGTCTCATGGAGCGCGGCGTAAAGATCGTCAGCGGCGGTACCGATAACCATCTGATGCTCATCGATCTGTCTGATCTGGAAGTGACCGGAAAACAGCTGGAGCACAATCTGGACGAGGTGAATATCACTGCAAATAAAAACACTGTTCCCGGCGAGAAACGCAGTCCCTTCGTGACCAGCGGTGTTCGTGTGGGAACCCCTGCAGCCACCACCCGCGGATTTGGTGTGGAGGAGATGAAGGTCATCGCAGACTGTATCGCAGATTGTATCTTTGACTTCGAAAATAAGAAGGAAGAGGTCAAGGCGAAGGTGGCGGAGCTGACCGGGAAGTTCCCGCTGTATCAGTAATTATTGTTTGTTTATGATTTATTTACTTGCCTGAGAGCGTTAAATCGGTTATGATAAATAAGGCGGTTTTTGACTGCCAATTTATCATAACCGTTTTCAATTAGAGGGAGAACATAAATGTCACAGGATTTCAGAGAAATTATAGATGATACCGAGGATGTGATCGTTGAGGATGCGGTCATCGATGAGGATGACGAAAACGATGACGACTATGAGCAGGTTTGTATGATGTGTCACCGCCCGGAGAGTAAGGCGGGAAAGATACTGACTCTGCCGGGAGGGTTAAATATTTGCTCCGATTGCATGCAGCGGATGTTCAGCTCCATGGAGCAGTATGGCATGCCGGAGATTCCGGGAATGGGCGGCGCACCTTCCTTTATGGGCAAATTTGAGATTCCGGTTCAGCAGGGGAACAACAGTGAACGTCAGAGCGCATCTGAGGAAAAGACTGACGAGGAAAAGAAAAGCAAAAAGAATAATCAGACTCCTATTCAGGGCGTACATTTCATCAATCTGGCCGATCTGATGGGCGGTGATATGGGGATGCCCAGACGCCAGAAGGTGAAAAAGAAGAAGGAGAACACAGAGCCGAAGAAGTTCGACCGAGGGGAGATTCCTGCGCCCCATCGGCTGAAGGCCATGCTGGATGAGTATGTGATCGGACAGGAGAAGGCGAAAAAGACATTATCCGTGGCAGTCTACAACCATTATAAGCGTGTCTGCTGTGATCCTTCTGACGGAGTGGAGATTGAGAAGTCAAACGTACTTTTGCTGGGTCCCACCGGAAGCGGTAAGACCTATCTGGTAAAGACATTGGCGAAGCTTTTGGATGTGCCGTTGGCCATCGCCGATGCTACCTCCCTGACGGAGGCCGGCTATATCGGTGATGACATCGAGAGCGTTGTGGGCAAGCTGTTGGCTGCGGCGGACAACGATGTGGAGAAGGCTGAGCACGGTATCGTCTATATCGATGAGATCGATAAGATCGCCAAGAAAAAACAGGTTTCCACCCGCGATGTCAGCGGTGAGTCGGTTCAGCAGGAACTCTTAAAGATGCTGGAGGGCGCCGAGGTGGAGGTTCCTGTGGGTTCCAACAGCAAAAACGGTATGGTTCCCATGATGACGGTGGATACCACCAATATTCTCTTTATCTGCGGTGGTGCGTTCCCGGATCTGGAGGAGATTGTCAAGGAGCGCCTGACCACAAAGTCCTCCATCGGATTCCAGGCGGATTTGAAGGGACGTCTCGATCACGAGAAAAATCTGCTTTTGCAGGCTAATATGGATGATCTGCGAAAGTTTGGCATGATCCCCGAGTTTTTGGGCCGTCTGCCGGTGCTGGTGGCGCTGGAGGAGCTGACCAGGGACATGTTGGTTCAGATCCTGAAGGAGCCGAAAAACGCCATTCTCAAGCAGTATAAAAAGCTGATGGCCATGGACGAGGTAATGTTGGAGTTCGAGGATGAGGCACTGGGGCTCATCGCCGAGAAGGCATTGGAGAAGCACACCGGAGCCAGAGCTCTTCGGGCCATCCTTGAGGAGTATATGCTGGACATCATGTATCAGGTGCCCAAGGATTCCAATATCGGAAAGGTGACCATCACCAGAGAATATCTGGAGAATACCGGAGGGCCGAGGATCGAGCTGAGAGGTCAGATCGTGCCGGAGCTGCCGGGAGTGTGAGAACATAGTAGAAATGTGATGGAATGAAAATACACATGGTAAAGTCAATATTTTTCATGTTACTATAACATGATTCCTCATTCAACCGAATAAACTATACAAAATACTCAGGCTGCGCCATTCGGCGCAGCCTTTGGTGACTGTATGGATTGCAGAGAGCGAATCATATCTGAGGAATATGCAGACTTTGTATTTTCGGAAAGGCAGCTTTTGGAAAGCGGATGGCAGGTGGAGGAATTCTGTCCGATCCGATTGCTGGGAGGACTGGGGATCGCCTACATTGATCGGAGCCTTTTGGGGGAGTTGAGCATACAGACCTTTGGCTATGTGAGCATTCCTAAGCTATTTACCACGGTGGACACCGGCAGTATGGAGGCTTCCGGTGTGTTGAGGATACGCAATCAGGAGCGATTGGGGCTGCGTGGTCAAGGGGTGATCATCGGTGTTATCGATACGGGGATCGATTATCGCCACCCGGCCTTTACCGATGAGATCGGTCGAAGCAGAATCCTTCGAATCTGGGATCAGACCATTCAGACGGGGCGGGCACCGGAAGGGTTTTACTACGGTTCAGAATACACGCAGGAGCAGATTCAGGAGGCGTTGGAGGCAGAGAATCCCTTGGCTGTTGTGCCGACCACGGACATCGCCGGGGGCCATGGAACGTTTCTGGCATCCATTGCGGCAGGCCGCGAGGATGTGGAGGCGGATTTTGTGGGAGCAGCGTCGGAGGCATCTCTGGCGGTGGTTAAATTAAAACCGGCCAAGCAATATTTGAGAGACTACTATTTTGCCGGTGATGGGGAGAATATCTATCAGGAAAATGATATAATGGCCGGTCTTCAATATCTGGTCAATCTTCAGGAAGAAATGGATATGCCCATGGTGATTCTGTGTGGGCTTGGCAGTGACAACGGAGGTCATTCGGGGAATACATTGATCAGTCGGATGTACGATATTTTGGCAGTGCGGGCCGGGATCGTGACGGTCCTGCCCATGGGCAATGAAACCAACCGCGCTCACCATTTTCTGGGAAATATTGCCGAGGAGGGAGGCCGTCAGGAGGTGGAGATCCGTGTCCCGGAAGGGACAAAAGGGTTTTATGTCCAGCTGTGGGCATTGCCGCCGGAGCAATATGCTGTGGGGTTTCGCTCGCCGGGCGGGGATGTGATTCCCACCATACAGGCGAGACTGAACAGCAGTGCCGTTTACCATCTGATCCTGGAAGAGACCACCGTTTTTGTGGATTACCGGATCGTGGAACCGGCAGACGGCAGCCAGCTGGTGTTTGTCCGCTTTCAAAATCCGTCGCCGGGAATATGGACCATGACCGTCAGCAACGATGTGTTTATCAATGGAAGCTATCATGTTTGGCTGCCGATCACCGGTCTGGCGGAACCTCAGCCGGTGTTTCTGACACCGAATCCCGAGACCACCCTGACCATTCCAGCCGATTCGGAAGGAACGATATCCGTGGCGGCTTATGATCATCGAAACAACAGCATTTATATTCATTCCGGGCGGGGATTTACCCGTACCGGGGATATTAAGCCGGAATTGACGGCTCCCGGTGTGGAGGTGTACGGTGCGTTGCCGGGGAAGCGTTACGGGACGAAGACCGGAACCAGCGTGGCCGCCGCCCATGTGGCCGGAGCTGCCGCCCTGTTGCTGGAATGGGGGCTGGTTCGTGGAAATCGGCGGAATCTTTCCACGGAGGAAGTAAAGTCCTATCTGATCCGGGGAGCCGTGCGGGATCAGGAAATCCGCTACCCCAGCCCTGTGTGGGGATATGGGACACTGGATATTTACCGTGTATTCACGGGATTGAAAGGATAAAAATTGTGAAAAAAGACATCTTTGCAGATGGGCCGAGATGTGGTACGATATGGACAGTTGCGAAACTGTGCGAAAATGCACGGAGGGGCAGAACAAATTATGTTTCGCGAACAGCGTAAAGTGAGGATCGGTTCGCGAATGATGACAGGAGCTGATGCGATGAACAATAAATGGTGGAAAAATACGGTGGTTTATCAGATTTATCCCCGCAGTTTTCAGGACAGCAACGGAGATGGTATCGGTGATCTGGAGGGTATCATTGAGCGCCTGGATTATTTGCAGGAGCTGGGCATCGGTGCTATTTGGCTGTCGCCGGTGTGTAAGTCACCCCAGGATGACAATGGCTACGATATTTCCGATTATCAGGATGTTGACCCCATGTTCGGTTGTCTTGATGATATGGAGCGTCTGATCGTGGAGGCGAAAAAGAGAGATATCCGGATCATGGTTGATCTGGTGCTTAACCATTCCTCCGACGAGCACCCCTGGTTCATCGAGGCAAAAAAGAGCAAAGATAATCCTTACCACGATTATTATGTATGGAGAGACGGCGTGGAGGGAGTTTATCCCACCGATCAGCGGGCGACCTTCGGAGGCCCCGCATGGGACTGGGTACCCGAGCTGGGACAGTATTACTACCATCAGTTCTCCGTAAAGCAGCCGGATCTCAACTGGGAAAATCCCAAGGTCCGCGAGGAAATTTACAGCATGATCTGCTGGTGGATGGATAAGGGTGCCGGCGGATTTCGCCTGGACGTGATCGATCAGATCGCCAAGGTGCCGGATGAGAAGATCACCTGCAATGGCCCCCGTCTTCATGAGTTTTTGCAGGAGATGAGCAGAGAGACCTTCCAAAAGGGAGATCTGATCACCGTCGGTGAGGCCTGGGGATCCACCCCCGAACTGGCGAAGCTGTACAGTAATCCCGACGGAAGCGAGTTTTCCATGGTATTCCAGTTTGAGCACATCGGTCTGGACCAGCAGCCCGGAAAGGATAAATGGGATCTTGCACCTTTAGATTTTGTGCGCCTGAAGGCCGTTTTGGCTAAGTGGCAGAATGAACTTTACGGCTGTGGCTGGAACAGTCTGTTCTGGAACAACCATGATCTCCCCAGAATCGTTTCCCGCTGGGGAAATGACAGTGAGGTTTACCGGGAGAAATCAGCTAAGATGCTGGCAACCATTCTCCACGGCATGCAGGGTACACCCTATGTCTATCAGGGTGAGGAGCTGGGCATGACCAATGTCCGCTATTCCATCGACGAGTACAGGGATATTGAGACGGTGAACGTATACAGAGAGCGCACCGGGCA
This sequence comes from Lachnospiraceae bacterium, assembly GCA_017387285.1. Classification (GTDB taxonomy): domain Bacteria; phylum Bacillota; class Clostridia; order Lachnospirales; family Lachnospiraceae; genus RGIG423. Next base: position 1,062 of record JAFOFP010000138.1, on the reverse strand, counting down.
GGGTTATTCCCATGAGGATGTGATGACTTCCATCTACGCAAAGAGCCGTGACAATGCCAGAACTCCCATGCATTGGGATGCCGGTGAGAATGCAGGATTTACCACGGGAACTCCCTGGATGAAGATAAATCCCAACTATGTTTCCGTCAATGCGGCGGAGCAGATGGGCAGAGAGGATTCTGTGTTTAACTATTACAAGGCCCTGATCGCTTTGCGAAAGAGATATCCTGTCTTGGTAGATGGTCGTTTCGAATTGCTGGCACCGGAGCATCCTCAGATTTTTGCCTACACCAGAACCACAGAGGATGCACAGCTTTTGGTGATCTGTAACTTTTTCGGTGAGGAAGTGTCCAATACCATTGATTTTGAGTGGTCTGATTACGAACTGCTTCTGACCAATGAGACAGAGAATACCGATCCCGGTGTGCTGAAGCCCTATGAGGCGCGGATGTATTTGAGAAAATAATAAGGTGATATAGAAAAGGGTATCCAAAAGTCAATGGACTTACGGATACCCTTTTAATCAGTGCGTAATGGCAGGAGCAAAATCAATCCTCCTGAATCAGCTCCTTCATGACAAAGGAGTAGATGGCCTGGCTGCTTTTCTGCCAGTTGGAACACATCAGCTCAGCCTGCTTTTCGTCGGGGACGGATACATTGAGCTCGATCAGTGAAGCGCGGCCCTCCCGGATCTCACAGTGGACAATGTAGTCCTGATTGGTGGAACGATAGTAGTCGGCCAGGGTGCTGACCTCGTCCCGCATCCGGACACGGTTCTCCTTTAGATACTCCTCCATGTCCTGAATGATCAGGTCGGAGATCTTTTTGCCGAAGAAACCGAGGGTGTCCTCGCCCTCTCTGGTCAGTTCATAGAGGGTGCTGTTCTGAGTGGTCTCCACCTGGATCAGATGGGCATCAGTCAGCTCGGCAAGCGCCTGCTGGAGAGTAAAGTAGGTGGTGTACTCCTTGGACAGAAAAAACTCCGAAATATGGGAGTTGGTCAACGGAAATTTGACCCGCTTCAGCATGTAAAGGATCATTAATTTATAGAGAGTCAAGGGC
>JAFOFP010000137.1 GCA_017387285.1 Lachnospiraceae bacterium | reverse complement strand
GGGGTCGCCGCAATGGATCATTGCAGACGGCCCCCGGTTTTTATATGCGGTTATCCGGATTGGAGTTTAAAGAAAAGCGGATCAGCCCTCGTCACCACCCGGTGCCTGGCCGGTGGCAGAGTCATCAGCGATGGGAACCACCTGACTGCAGCAGGAACCATGGCTTCCACATTCCCGTTTTAAGCATTCGTCGCAGTGGGGGATGCCCAACTCCAGAGGCTTGATGGCCAGATTCAGCAGATCGCCCTCCACAAAGTCCTGACAGAGGGAGTCATCCTCAGCAATTGGACTGATCTTGGGAATGTCCGGTTTGCTGATGCTGCCAAACTGATACTGGGCGTAATAAACGCTGGCCACGTAGATGGTCAGACCGATGGTTGCAGTGGCATCGGCCAGGTCAAGGCTGAGAAGCTTTGCGTAGGCCAGAACATTCAAACCCTGCACAAGATCATTGTTTGTGGAGCTGAACCCAATATAGTTTAACAGTGGTGTTGTCACATCGCCGCCGGCGTAGGAGATGCCGTAGGGGGCGAAAAGGTCGAACTGAACCAGATCGGGGTTGGTTTCTTCATCGTAGTTGTCTGCCGTGTCGGGAGGCAGATAGATAGCAGTGGCAGTCAATGTTGTCAGATAACGGCCGCAGCAGTCGAAGAGTCGGATGGCAAAGGTGACGGTGAGATTGGCCAGAGAAACTTCATAGCAGTTGGGGCGGCCGTTTAACGGTGAGATTTCGGTACCTTCGCCGAAAACGACATCGATGATCTGGATAGAGGCAGAGGTGGCGGTAGGGAAGTCAGCGAGCCCCTCCAATGTCACCGGACTGCACAGATTGAGCCCCAATTGATCATAGATCACCGGTGCCATGAGGGAGAGAGAAGTGGGGTCGGCGCAGATGGGATTGGCACAAACGTCGATACAGGGAGTAGTGCAGCCGCCGGCTGCAGAACCGCATGTCTGACGGGTACCGCGCAATGCGCAGCGACAGCGTTTGGTTTTGGACATGTTAGGATCCTTTCATGGAAGATTGGTATATCTTATGCGAAAAGGGTATGAATTGTGCCTGCACAGACATAGGATATATAAAAACAGGATAAGCAGTGAATATGGATTATGTGTTTAGGCTGACGGACGGGCGGCGGTTGGTATTGTGGAGCGAAAAAAATCAGGTGATCAGGCAGTTGTCCGGAGGCGGAGGGAATCGCAGCCAGATTTCGCTGAGAACGGACTTTCTCTCGGATCTGTCGGCAGTGGTCATGGAAGGAAAATTCTATTATGTCTATCAAAATACGTCAAGGCGGGTGGTACTTGCCCTGCCGGAGGAGGAAGAGCGGGTTCTGTTTGGGGAGAGTATTGAACATTGTCGCCATGGCGGGTTGACACTCGTTGAAAATGGGGGACAATTGTACCTATTCTATACGGCATGGAGTCCTATCCGGGAACGGTACTCCCTTAATGTATGCAAGCCGTTGGAGTGGTTTGCCGGTGAGGAGGCAACTGTCGGAGGAGAGATTCCGGTAACGGCATTGCTCAGAGACGAGGAAACAGTTCCGGCCTTTCAGTTGATCCGCGATGCCGATGGGATTCGGATAATGACCGGAAAGCGGTGCTTTTGCCTATACCGGGGAGTCAATGGTGAAGATGGCTGGCGGGAGGGCCTTTGGTGCGACAGGGATCGGCTGGAATGGTACGAGGAACAGGCAGAAAAGGCAGATTTGCTTGGGGGACGCGTGAATACATATACTCAGGAGATACAGCGGATGTCAGAAGAATGGGAGCGGAAACGTCTGGACTATGAGGACGAGATCGGACGGATGAAGACGATAAACGATGATTTGGATGGAAAGGTCAGAGAGGCCAAGATCAGGCTGGAGGGGGCCGTTACTCAGTATAATGAACTGGCAGAGGTGGCCAGACAGCTTCAAATCGAAGGAAAAAAATGGCGGGATAAGTATTATCAGGAAACGAAGAGGAAACGTGTGAAGCTGCCGGAAGAATAGGGTATAAATTTGACGAAAAAGGTTCATTCTGTAAGTACAGTAGTGAAAATACTGTAACCGGATAAAGAGAAAGGATGATCAAAATGGCAAACAGTGATACCATCAAACTGCTGAAGGAATGTAATGCGGGGGTAAAGACAGCGGTTACCTCCATTGATGATGTGCTGGATAAGGTGGAGAGTAAGTCTCTGGAGCGCATTTTAGCGAAAAATAAAGCTGAACACGAAGAACTGGGGAATCTGACCCATACATTGCTGAACAAATATGATAAGGACGAGAAGGATCCTTCCCCCATGGCCAAGGCCATGACCAAGATGATGACCGAGGTGAAGCTGCTGGTGGATCCTTCCGATGAGAAGGTGGCGGATATGATGTATGATGGCTGCAATATGGGTGTGAAATCCCTGTATCGCTATATGAACCAGTACAGCGATGCCGATGAGCAGTCAAAGGAGATCGCAGGAAGACTGATCAGTCTGGAAAGTGGGTTGATGCAGAAACTGCGGGCATATCTGTAGGATTTTGCTGTGATCATTGTATTTCCAAAATCCATCTCTCAGACGTTTGGCTTTTGGCGATATCAGAAAAAGATTGAAAGTTATCTGCATTCTTGCTATACTGGATTTGGAAACTTGCGGCGGCTCGGATCATCAAGGGAAAACTGCGGTGAGCCGAGCCGGTTTGATTACAGGCTGTATGTGAGGGACAGATAATGAAAAAATTACTGATCGTGGTGGATATGCAGGTTGATTTTGTGGACGGTGCTCTGGGGACTCCGGAGGCGCAGGCCATCGT
>JAFOFP010000136.1 GCA_017387285.1 Lachnospiraceae bacterium | reverse complement strand
TCCATCGCAGTGATGTGGGATGAGGAAAAGGCCAAAGAGCTGGCGGTCCGCGTGGCTGATATGGATGTCCGGATTCTCTCGGGAATGGATGGGCTGATCGAGGCATCCACTACGGATAATGTGGATATTGTACTGACTGCTGTAGTGGGTATGATCGGCATACGCCCTACCATTGAGGCCATCAATGCCGGCAAAGACATTGCGTTGGCCAATAAGGAAACACTGGTAACGGCGGGGCATCTCATTATGCCCTTGGCAAAACAAAAGGGAGTTAAGATCCTTCCGGTGGACAGTGAGCACAGCGCGATCTTTCAGGCGCTCAACGGTGAGCGATCTGGCGAAATTGCTAAGCTGCTGCTGACCGCCTCGGGAGGTCCTTTCCGCGGATGGACCAGAGAGCAGATGAGGAAGGTTCGGCCTGAGGATGCACTGAAGCATCCCAACTGGGCCATGGGAAGAAAAATCACCATCGATTCATCAACCATGGTCAATAAGGGCCTTGAGGTTATGGAGGCCAGATGGCTCTTTGGCGTGGAGATGGATCAGGTACAGGTGGTCATCCAGCCCCAGAGTGTGATCCATTCCATGATCGAGTTCAAGGACGGTGCGGTGATGGCACAGCTGGGTACGCCGGACATGAAGCTGCCGATCCAGTATGCCCTCTATTATCCGGAGAGACGTTTTCTTCCCGGAGACCGCCTGGATTTCTGGTCGCTGAGACAGATTACCTTTGAGGCGCCGGATATGGAGAATTTCCGTGGGTTGAAATTGGCATACGACGCAGGAAATGCGGGAGGTACATTGCCTACCGTGTACAATGCGGCAAATGAGTGGGCGGTCGGACGGTTTTTGGATCATCAGATCGGGTATTTGGATATCATAGAGATCATAGAAAGTTCGATGGATCATCATCAGGTGATCAGCGATCCGGAGGTTGAGGCTATTCTGGAGGCTGAGCGGGAGACCTATGCATTCATCGAAAGCAGGTGGTGTAAATGATGGGAAGTTTTCTGCTGACGCTCCTGATTGTCAGTGTGATTGTTGTAGTGCATGAGTTTGGACATTTTTTATTGGCAAAGAAAAACGGCATTGAAGTGGTTGAGTTTTCTGTAGGATTTGGACCTACCCTCTTTGCCTTTGAGCGGGGCGGTACCCGATATGCGTTTAAGGCGATCCTCTTTGGCGGAGCCTGTCAGATGACCGGTGAGAACGTGATGGAGGAAGGCGGCAGCGGAGAGCTTTCCGAAGGCTCTTTTCTGACCAAGTCTCCCTGGGTGAGGTTCAGTGTTATTGCAGCCGGACCGATTTTTAACTTTTTACTGGCATTGGTGCTGGCGATAGTGTTGATCGCTGTTGCAGGAGCTAACCCTGCAAGGGTTTATACCATGGAGTCCGGAAGCAGTGCTGAGTTGGCCGGTATCCAGGCCGGTGATATCATCACCTCCGTGGATGGGAAAAAGATCGTTATCGGAAGAGATATCGAGCTGTATGTCATTGCCAATCCCTTGGACGGAGAACCGATTGAAGTGACCTGGGAGCGTGACGGCAAAGAGTATAGTGCCATGATCGACACAGCCGTTTCTCGTTACATGATCGGAATCAATTATTACACCAATGCGGATGCGTCCTTGATCGGTGTCAGTGAGGGGTATCCTGCAGCTGAAGCAGGACTTCAGGTGGGGGATCTGATCCTTCGCATCGAGGACACGGAGATTGGGAGCGGAGATGACATCAATACCTATTTTAATACACATCCCATGGACGGCAGCGGTATTGAGATCGAGTACAGCAGAAATGGTGAGCGGTTTGTGACCGAAATGGTTCCCACCCGCTATGAGGGATACAGCCTTGGTTTCGAGGCATTTTATTGGCGGGAGCCGGTTTCTCCGGTGCAGGTACTGCGCTATTCCTTTACAGAGGTTCGCTATTGGATCGAAAATACCCTGACCTCTCTGACCATGATGCTCAGGGGACAGTTAGGACTGGAAAATGTGTCCGGTCCGGTCGGCGTGGTATCCATGGTTGACACCGTGGTGGAGGAGAGCAGCGAGGACGGCGGACTGTATGTGTTCCTCAATCTCCTCAATCTGACGATCCTGCTTACCGCAAACTTGGGTGTGATCAATCTGCTTCCGATCCCTGCCATGGATGGCGGCAGACTGGTGTTCATTCTGATCGAGGCGGTCATCGGAAAGCCTGTTCCCAGAAAAGCGGAGGGTATCATCCATGCGGTGGGTATTCTGCTGCTGTTCGGATTGATGATCGTGGTATTGTTTAAGGACATTTTTGCATTGTTTTAGGCAACGGTCAGGGAAATGCTTGCTTCCCTGAAATTGGTGCTTGCATTTTTAAGGAGACTGTGCTAGACTTCGATGTAATGGATTAGTGTGATAAAGTGCATTGACAGCACAGGAATAAGGAGACAATAAGATGAAGGTTGCAGTTATGGGTTACGGCACTGTCGGAAGCGGTGTGGTAGAGGTGATCGCAGACAATCAGGAGTTGATTGCAAAGCGTATCGGCGAGGCAGTGGAGGTTAAGTATATTCTGGATATCCGTGAGTTTCCCGGTGACCGGTTTGAGGATAAGATTGTTCATGATGTCAATCTGATCATGGATGACCCCGAGGTTGGTGTAGTCTGTGAGGTAATGGGCGGCGTCGGCGTAGCCTATCAGTTCACCAAGATGGCATTGGAGCGGGGAAAAAGTGTCTGCACGTCCAATAAGGAATTGGTAGCGAAGCACGGCCCTGAGCTGCTGCAGGTGGCTGCGGCAAATCACTGCAGTTATCTCTTTGAGGCCAGCGTAGGCGGCGGTATCCCCATCATCCGCCCTCTTAACAATGCGCTGACAGCGGAAAAGATCGAGATGATCACCGGTATTCTTAACGGTACCACCAATTATATTCTGACTAAGATGGAGAGAGAGGGCGCAGATTTTGCTGATGTGCTGAAGGAAGCCCAGGAAAAGGGTTATGCGGAGCGCAATCCCGAGGCAGATGTTGAAGGACACGATGCCTGCCGTAAGATTTCCATCCTTTCTTCCCTGATGACCGGAAAGACCGTTAACTCCGAGAAGGTATATACGGAGGGTATCACCAAGGTGACTGCGTCCGATTTCGTTTATGCCAAGGCCATGGGCAGATCCATCAAGCTGCTGGGCATGAGTTGCGATCAGGGTGATGAGGTACAGGTGATGGTTGCCCCCTCCATGATCAGCAATCAGAATCCCCTGTATATGGTCAGCGATGTGTTCAATGCGATTTTGGTTCGCGGCAATATGCTGGGCGATTCCATGTACTACGGCAGAGGTGCAGGTAAGCTGCCCACCGCCAGTGCGGTCGTTGCGGATGTGATCGACTGTGTGAAGAACGCAGGAAAGAATATCCCCTGCCTGTGGAGCCCAGAGGAGGCAAAGATTGCTGACATTGCTGAAGTGGAGAGAAAATTCTTCCTTCGCGTCAGTGCGTCCGGTATGGATGCAGTGAAGGCAGCTTTCCCCGGTGGACAGGTGATCACAGTGGAGGGGCGCGAGGACGCAGGCTATGTGACTGCATCGGTAAAGGAAAAAGAGTTTGCTGCGAAGTGTGAGACACTGGGCGATGTAGTGCTCAGTAAGATCCGTATGGGTGAATAAAGAGGATAAAAGGAGCTGTTGCGAGACGGCTCCTTTTTTGAAAAGGAGTTAAAATGAGTTACATTGAAGTGAATTATCCCAGTGAAAAGACGGAATTTTACACCATGCTCAGAGAACAGGTGAAACTTTATACCGATGGTGAGACAGATCGGATGGCTGTTCTTTCCAATACATCTTCCGTCATTGCGCAGGCATTCCCCCGCGCCAACTGGGTAGGATTTTATCTGGTGTCCGGTGACGAGCTGGTGGTGGGACCTTTTCAGGGAAAGCCTGCAGTGAGCCGTATCGCCTACGGAAAGGGTGTCTGCGGAACAGCGTGGAAGGAAAATAAGTCCCAGGTGGTGGAGGAGGTTTCCTGTTTCCCGGGACATATTGCCTGTGATTGCAGCAGCCGTTCCGAGATCGTGATCCCTCTTCGCGGATCGGACGGGACGATGTGGGGCGTCCTTGACATGGATAGTGTGGAGTATGCCTATTTTGATGAGGAAGACAGAGTTGGACTGGAAGAAACGGTAAAATTGTTGGAACGGATCAGTCGATAAAATAGAGATGGATTGGAAGGATACAGATGAAATTATCTGAAGAGCAAAAAATACAGATCGAGGAACAATTGGCGGAATTCCCTCTGTTCGGATACGGATATCTTCCGGTCAGTGAAGTCAGCTTCTTAGAGAGAGTCCGCTATATCTGTGAGACGGAATGTCCGCGATACGGGAAAAGCTGGTCATGCCCGCCGGCGGTTGGTACAGTGGAGGAATGTAAGGCCCGGGTAAACGGCTATGACGAAGTGTTTTTGTTTGCGTCGGTCAGTGAGGTGGATAGCATGGACAATATGCAGACTATGCTGGCGACCCAAAAGGACCATGAGCGGATCACCAAACAGATCACCGACATATTTAAGACTGCAGGCTGTGAGACGTTAACGCTTTCCACGGAGTCTTGTATTCAGTGTAAACAGTGCACCTACCCCAATGCCCCCTGCAGACATCCGGAATGTCAGTTCCCCTGTGTGGAGAGTTATGGGATCATGGTGGTGGAACTGGCAGAAAAATGCGGGATACCGTTCATTCAGGAGTACGGTGTGATCACTTGGTTTTCGGTGATCATTTTACGATGATTGGTGAGAAAGATGAAACCCATTACAACAAAAACCAATGTGATGCGTCTTCTGGATCAGGCAGGCATTTCCTATGAGACCATCACCTACGAATATGATGAGGACAATCTGAGTGGATTGTTGGCCGCGGAAAAATGTGGCATGGATCCCGATTCCATGTTTAAAACGTTGGTGACAAGAGGAGAAAAGTGTGGTATAGTAGTTTTCTGTATACCGGTCAATGAGGAACTTGATCTGAAAAAATGCGCCGTGGCGGCGGGAGATAAGCGGATCGAGATGACTCATGTGAAGGAGCTTTTGGTCCTGACAGGCTATATCCGTGGAGGGTGTTCGCCCATCGGGATGAAGAAAAAGTATCCGGTATATATTGAGGAAAGTGCGATATTATTTGACCTTATTTCGGTGAGCGCGGGAGCCAGAGGTGTTCAGGTGCGCTTGAATCCGGAGGAACTGATCCGATATGTGGATGCAGAGGTATGTGAGATCGTGAAATAATGCGCCGGATGGGCAAGGAGAGGTTATGAATAAGAATATGGTTTACTACAGCACCAGAGGCGGAGATGGCCCTGTGACGGCTTCCGAGGCCGTATTGAAGGGATTGGCGGCAGATGGAGGATTATTTGTTCCGTCCTGGATCCCCTGCTTCGAGTCTTCCATCGAGGAGATGAGCCGGATGGATTACCGGGAGCTGGCTTATGAAGTGATGAAGCTTTATCTGACCGATTATACGGAGGAAGAACTGAAAGCCTGCATCACCGGTGCCTATGATGAAAAGTTTGATACGGAGGATATCGTTCCCCTGGCGAAGGTAGGAAAGGATTATTTTCTGGAACTGTTCCACGGTTCTACCATCGCCTTTAAGGATATGGCGCTGTCAATCCTGCCTCATTTGATGGTCACTGCTGCGAAAAAGCAGGGACTGGATAAGGAGATCGTGATCCTGACTGCGACTTCCGGAGATACCGGAAAGGCTGCTCTGGCAGGATTTGCAGGAGTACCCGGCACGAAGATCATGGTATTCTATCCCGAGGATGGCGTCAGTGAGATCCAGAAACTTCAGATGGTGACCCAGAAGGAGTCCAATACCTGTGTCATGAGCATCAAGGGTAACTTTGACGATGCCCAGAGCGGAGTAAAAAAATTATTTGCCAATGAGCTGCTGCGCAGGGATGCTGAGGCGAAGGGCTATCAGTTTTCTTCTGCAAACTCCATCAATATCGGTCGTCTTGTGCCTCAGATCGTTTACTATGTATATGCCTATACCCGTTTGGTGGCGGCAGGAGAGATCGAAGTGGGCCAGGAGGTCAATGTGACCGTTCCCACCGGAAATTTCGGCAATATTCTGGCGGCATGGCTGGCAAAGGAGATGGGACTTCCCATCAAAAAGCTGATCTGTGCTTCCAATGAAAATAAGGTGCTGACCGATTTCTTCCGCAGCGGAAATTACGATCGCCGCAGAAACTTTATTCTTACCTCATCACCATCCATGGACATTTTGATTTCCAGCAATCTGGAGCGCCTGTTATATTGGCTCTCCGGCAGTGATGCGGCTCAGACTGCGCGGATGATGGATCTGTTGACCATGATGGGAAGCTATCAGATCACCGACGAGATGCGTCGTAGTATACCTGAGTTCTACGGAGAGTTTGCTGCGGAGGAGGAAGTGGCGAAGACCATTAAGGCCTGTGCGGACAAATACGGATATGTGATGGACACGCACACTGCGGTTGCAGCCTGTGTGAGCCATAAATATCAGTCGGAGACCGGGGATGATCTGCCTATGCTGATCGCATCCACCGCAAGCCCCTACAAGTTCCCGGCCAGCGTGCTGAGTGCGGTGGGAGAGTCCTGCGGCGACGGAGATTGGAAAGTGTTGATGGGTAAGCTCTGTCAGATTTCCGGCATTGCCATTCCCAAGGCAGTGGCCGATCTTTACGATGCACCGGTATGCCATACCGGAAATTGTGCACCGGCCCATATGGAACAGTCAGTGAGAAAATTCCTTGGTATATAAGCTGGCGGAAAAAGATCGCTGATTGTTGAAAATAACGTAATTTTATTCAAAAGAAATCAAAATTTTTTCGCAGAATTGTTTAGGAAATGACACGATTTGAATTGACAATTTGAGGAAAAAATGAGATAATAAACACAAATATGGTTAATTAGGAGGTATTTTTAGTATGTCTACTAAAGCTTATTACCCGATTAACGAGATTGGTGCCGGCAAGCCCGGATTCTCCAAGACTCGTTCCATCATCGAGGCTGCTTTCTACGGAAATAACGTAGTTAAAGTTAACACCTTGAAGGAAGCTTACAACCTTGCAAAGAACTCTCCCGGAACTATCGTTACCGATATGCCTGTATACAGAGGCGAGGAGTTCGGTCTGGATAAGGACGCAAAGGTTCTTCTGTTCAACGACGGTGCGATCACCGGTCGTTACGCAACCGCACGCCGTATCGCTGGCGAGCCCGGAGTTGATTGTGCAGCTCTGGATATCGTTGCTATGGATGCTATTTATGAGTCTCGTTGGAAGACCATGTACCATGCAGAGGTATATGTAGGTCTTGATCCCGAGTTCATGGTTAAGGCTCACCTGCTGATTCCCGAGGGTGAGGAAAACATCATGTACAACTGGATGCTGAACTTCCAGTATATGTCTGATGACTATGTAAAGATGTACAAGAACTCCAAGCCCGTTGGTGATGGCAAGGAAGCTGACATCTACATCTTCTCCGATCCTCAGTGGACCGGTTCCGATGCTCCCAACGTATCTCTGGATTGCCTGTCTGATCCTCAGAAGAAGACTCTGTGCTACTTCAACACCGAGACCAACTGTGCATGTATCCTTGGTATGAGATACTTCGGTGAGCACAAGAAGGGTACCCTGACCATGGCATGGGCTATCGCTAACCGTAACGGTTACGCTTCCTGTCACGGTGGTCAGAAGGAGTACCTGCTTGCTGATGGCAGCAAGTATGTTGCTTCCGTATACGGTCTGTCCGGATCCGGTAAGTCTACTCTGACCCACGCTAAGCACGGCGGCAAGTACGAGATCAAGGTTCTTCATGATGATGCATTCATCATCAACACCGACACCTGTGCTTCCATCGCTCTTGAGCCTACCTACTTTGATAAGACCGCTGACTATCCTACCGGCTGTGCTGATAACCAGTACCTGCTGACCGCTCAGAACTGCTCCGCAACTCTGGACGAGGATGGAAAGCTTCAGCTTGTTACCGAGGATATCCGTAACGGTAACGGCCGTGCAATCAAGTCCAAACTGTGGTCCCCTAACCGCGTGGACAAGATCGAGGCTCCCGTTAACGCTATCTTCTGGATCATGAAGGATCCTACCATTCCTCCCGTAGTTAAGCTGAAAGGTGCTTCTCTGGCATCTGTTATGGGTGCTACTCTGGCTACCAAGAGATCTTCTGCAGAGCGTCTGGCTCCCGGCGTAGATCCTAACAGCCTTGTAGTAGTTCCTTACGCTAACCCCTTCAGAACCTACCCTCTGGCTAACGACTATGAGAAGTTCAAGAAGCTGGTTGAGGAGAAGAACGTAGATTGCTACATCGTTAACACCGGTGATTTCATGGGCAAGAAGGTTAAGCCTGCTGATACCCTTGGTATCCTTGAGGCTATCGTTGAGAAGACCGCTGAGTTCAAGCAGTGGGGTCCTTTCTCTGATATCGAGATCATGGATTGGGAAGGCTTTGTTCCCGACATGAACGATGAGGAGTATGTTTCTCAGCTGAAGGCTCGTATGAACGACCGTGTTAAGGAGATCCAGAACTTTGCAGTTGCAAAGCAGGGATACGACAAGCTGCCTGATGATGCACTTGCTGCTATTCAGAAGGTTGTTGATGGGCTGAACTAATTTCAGTGCATGAAATGATCAGAGGCTGTCGCGAAAGCGGCAGCCTCTTTTGACTCTAGTGATAGAATGAGGGGAAAAATGATTAAGCAGCAAAAAACGCGATTAACATATATTCTTATGTGTTTGGCAGCGATTCAATTTGTAGCGATTGCATGGTTTAATTATAGACATGTATACGGAGCGTTAGACATGGATGCTGCCATGGGAATACGTCAAAATATAGAACAGTGGAAACATGGTCTGTTTTTGGAGGATTTTATTTTTGCCACAACGTTGTCAAATGACTATGTGAGCTTTTGGGCTGTTCCGTTTTATTTTTTATCGGGTAATCTCAATTTAGCAATGATGTTAAGTCAATGTCTGACGTATTTCATCATTGTGTTGATCTTGTGGGATATTTGTTCCGGTCTGGAATTGACGATTGATCAGTATTTGTTTTCTGTTATATTGATTTTTACTCCTTATTCTCTGGACGTTTTGGAATGGGCATATTTGTTGTTCATTTCGGTTGGCTACTATGCTTATCGCGTAATTGCATTGTTATTATTGTTTGATCTGCTTTTGAATTGTTCACGACCTAATACCGGTAAAATAAAGTTAATGATTCTGCTTATTTCCAGCTGTGCGGTTACTTTCTGGACAAGTTTGTCTACCGGAAATTATATACTGTGCATGGTTGTCTTACCGATGATCCTGAAGGTGGCATGGGATATCATAGAAAAACAGCGCTTTTCCTGGAAGAATAGTGAGAATTGGGCAATTCTGTTGAACATTATCAGTGGCTTGATGGGATGGATTGTTCGAAATCAAAATATGTATGAAATAGGAAGGAATCATAATGATCTTTCGCTTTTAACTGCCGATACCATTTTCAAAAATCTGCCCAATGCGATCAGTGGTTTTTTGATGTTATTGGGGGGATTAACGAATCTTAAAGATGTTTCGATTTTCTCCTGGTTTGGATTATTGGTACTGATCCGTTTGTTATTTATTTTTATAAGTATAATCGTAGTCGTAAGAGCATGTATTCATAAGTGTGCTAAAGATAGCCTGCACAAAGTATTTTTATGTGTTGCGGTAGTTAATATAGGTGTGCTGCTACTAACAAATACGTCTTATAGTGAAAAAATATTTGAAAGTCGCTATCATCTGGTGTGGTGCATACCATTTTTATTGGTTGTTGCGACAAACGTGATGAAGGCAGAGTTTCGTAATCAATGGCTAAATCACCTGTTTGCATATGGTTTTGTGATCATTGCAGTAGTAATCAATACAGGGGGCTTCTATTATTTGCACTGTCAAACCAAGGAAAAGGTTCGTGAACAAGAGATTATTCGCATGGCAGATGAACTGGGGATAGACAATGTTTTCATATATGATGATCCCACTTCTGCGTATGTACTTCGTGCAATGGATATGGAAAAAAACATTGTATCTGTGACACAGGAACGGGGGTATATGGCGATCCATAGTTGGGGATTTTATGCGTCAACAATGGAAAATGCCGTATCAAACGGACCGAACATTTTGGTTTGCTCAATGCAACAATTTGAGTTGCTGCCAAGCTATGTAAAGGATTGTTATGAATTGATTGAAACAAGCCGGTTGGGAAGCACTCAGTATGTTTATAAGTCTGACCGTTCTCCATGGGATTATCAGGTGGGGATGCCCCTTGCCAGTGAATCGGTCGCCATAGATTTTCCCTATACAGTGGGATATTCATACGACGGAGTGATCGATAGGAATGGTTGGCTGCTTATAGATAGCGAGAAACAAGGTATTGTATTGAAAAGTCCCGAATGCAGTGTTGTTCCCGGTTTGTATGAGGTGACCGTTGTTTATGAAGTGGCGGAAGAAAATATAGACATGATTGATGTTGAATTGGAAATTGCATCTCAAAATGGAAGTCAAGTGCTGCTTTCAGAAAAGTTGGCTGCGAATCAGGATACAGTTACTGTTTCCAATGTAAACATCTTATCGGAGTTCAATTTGAATGTGCAGGTTAGAAAAAATAGTCCCGGAGAAATATCAATACACAAATTGATTTTCGAACGGATCGGCGAACCCATATCATAGTATAAAGGCGTTGAAGAAAATTGATTTCTTCCAACGCCTTTATCTATTGGATCAATTCACCATTTCACATCCATCCAACCCCGGCATTACAACCATAGAATAGTTTGTATGATAGATCACAAATCCTGGTTTTGCCCCGGGGACTTTCTTGACATGTTTCTTTTCTACATAGTCAATCTCAACTTTTTCATCTTTTTTGGCTTTTGAGTACCAGGCTGCCACGGCGGCGGCCTGTTCGAATACTCGATCAGGAAGCTCTTTTCCCTCGGATTTGACAATGACATGGGAGCCCGGGAGTCCTTTGGCGTGGAACCACCAATCATTTCCGGAGGCAAATTTGAAGGTCAGTTCTTCATTTTGAAGATTGTTTTTTCCTACATAGAGGTGAAAGCCATCTTCGGTGATATAGTGGAAGGGTTTGCTGGTGACACGGGCTGGTTTATCTTTGGGGCTTCGTTTTTTTGCATATCCGGATTCGCGCAGTTCGTCCTTCAACTGGGTCAGATCTTCCTCGCCGGCGGCAATATCGAGGGCGTTGCTGACGGATTCCAGATAATCAATCTCTGCCTTGGTTTCTGCACAGAGATCGATGAGCGCTTCATAAGTTCGCTTCAGTTTATTGTAACGCTCAAAATACTTTTTTGCGTTTGCAGAGATGGAGAGATCCTTATCCAGAGGGATAGTGATCTCCTCGCCGGTGTAATAATTCAGTGCCTTGAATGATGTGCTTCCCAGTTCTACCTGATAACCGTAGGTGTTGATCAACTCGCCGTAAATGCGGAATTTGTCTCGTTTATCGGTATCAGACAGCTGTTTTAACTGCAAATCGTATTTTTTACGGTTGCGCTCCAATGCGGTATTGATCACATGGCGCATATCGGCAGATTTTTGCCGGATACGGGACAGAGAATCCTTTTCAGCATAAAAAGAGGAAAGCATGTCGCTGACCGAGTTCTGGGCGGATGTCTCGCAGACACCCAGACAGGAAAGGGGAAGCACAGAAAACTCGGAGGGCTCTTTGCCGCGGTAATAAATAACCGGGGTAAACCGCTGGGCTTTGACATCCTCCATGAAACGAACAAAGGTGTTCCACAGGTGAACCTGTTCTACCACCGAGAGGGAGAGAGCAGATGTATCGCTGTCCAATCCTGCACGATATACAATTTCCTCTGCGGCAATGGGACTTAGGCCGGTAAGACCGGTGTAAAGTGCCTTTGCCAGAGGAGTGCCCTTGGTGAGAGGCTGTGAGCAAAACTGATCCTCAGTAACAGACTTAGGATCCAGTTTGTGCATGGTATCCGGGATAAAATAGGGCCTGCCGGGCAAAACCTCGCGGACAGAGCTCACCTGAGGGGGGATTCGTTTGATGGAATCAATGATCTGACCGGACTCATTGCAGAAGATAATATTGCTGTGTTTGCCCATCAATTCGACCATCAAGTGTTTTTCTTTCAAATCACCCAACTCATCCAAATGTTCAATGGTGAAATCCAGAATTCGCTCCAGACCGGGCTGTGTGATGGAGATGATCCGTCCGTTTCCGATATGCTTTCGCAGAAGCATACAAAAATTGGGCGCAGTCATAGGACTCATTTTATTTTCCTGCGTCAAATAAACCAGCGGCAGACTGGCGTTGGCGGAGATGATCAGTCGGTAATTATCCTTATATTGTTTGAGGGTGAAAAGGAGCTCATCACCCTCGGGCTGTGCGATTTTACTGATCCGTGCGCCGGTCAGTTTATGGGAAAGCTCTGCCGCAAGGGCAGCCACTGTGATACCGTCAAAAGCCATAAGTATCCTCCTGTAAGGATGTGATGATTGCTTCCCATACTATACCACAGAACCGACGGGAAAATCAATGCCATTATGGCAGGAATAAGATAAGAGAATCGTAATAAAAAAATTATAAAATTTTAAACCAAGGATAAGTTGAAAATTAAATTGATTTGTAGTAAAATATTCTCAGATATTTACTTTATGAGTACAGTTGGAGCAGGAAAAATGCAAACCCAGAAACAAACAAAAGATTATTCAAACAAAATCATTACCATACCCAACCTGATGTCTTTATTTCGACTTTTTTTGATTCCGGTATGCGTGTGGCTTTATTTCGAGAAGGAAGATTATCGATGGACAGCCTTCGTATTGTTATTTTCCTGGATTACCGATGTGGCAGACGGTTACATTGCCCGCCGGTTTAATATGATCAGTAATTTTGGAAAGATGTTTGATCCCATTGCGGACAAGCTGACGCAGTTGACTATGCTTATTTGTCTGATCAGCCGTTTTCCGCTGATGTGGGCGCCGATGATTCTTTTGGTGATAAAAGAAGCCATTGATACCGTAACCGGTCTTTGGGTAATTCATAAACTCGGAGAGGTGTTGGGCGCAGAGTGGCATGGAAAAATAGCGACCTTTTTTCTCT
>JAFOFP010000135.1 GCA_017387285.1 Lachnospiraceae bacterium | reverse complement strand
GCAGTGCATGGTCCGGCCTTCCGACGGTTTTTGTTCCAACAAAGAAATTGCGACAAAAGTATATCGAGCAAGGAGAAGAAAGATGTCAGTGAAGATTGCAGTGGTGACCGGAGCGTCATCCGGTATGGGACAGGAATTTGTATTGAAGCTGGATAAAGAACAGCAATTTGATGAAATCTGGGTCATCGCCAGACGAAAAGAACGGCTGGAGACCCTGCAGGAAAAAGTTCGGGCGAAGATTGTCCCCATGGCGTTGGACTTAACTACCGCGGCGGCATATGAGCAGTACAAAGAAAAGCTGGAACTTGAGGCACCCGAAGTCTCTGTTCTGGTCAACGCCAGTGGATTTGGTGTCTTCAAGCCATTTTCAGAGATATCGCTGGAGGAGCAGCTTCGCATGATCGACCTCAATGACAAGGCGCTGATTGCAATGACCTATCTGACGGTTCCGTTTATGAAACCGGGAAGCTGTATCTATCAGTTGGGCTCTCTTTCGTCCTTCCAGCCGGTGCCTTACATCAATGTATACGGTGCGTCCAAAGCTTTTGTGCTCAGCTTTTCCAGAGCATTGAATGTGGAGCTAAAATCAAAGGGAATCCGCGTGATGGCCGTGTGTCCCGGTTGGGTAAAAACCGAGTTTTTTGATCACGCCGTGCAGGATGATACCATTACATACTACAATCGTTACTATACGGCCGAACAGGTTGTCCGCCGTGCATTGTCTGATATGAAAAAGGGCAAGGATGTATCGATCTGTGGTTTCCCGGTACGGGCACAGGTATTGGCCACAAAACTGCTTCCGCACCGGCTGATCATGAAGATTTGGTGCAAACAGCAAAAGAAATAGCGAAGTAAATTCTATCTGAAATGGAATAACCGCAAACCTCCCGTCATAGGCTTTCTCATAAAGCAATGACAGGAGGTCTTTTTATGGAATCAACCCAGCTTTATCAGGATATATCTGCTCGGACCGGCGGCGACATTTATATCGGTGTGGTCGGACCGGTGCGAACCGGAAAATCAACGTTTATCAAGCGGTTTATGGATATGCTGGTCATCCCGGAAATCACCGATGAACACAGTCGTATCAGAGCGAGAGACGAGCTTCCACAGTCTGCAGCCGGAAAGACAATCATGACCACAGAACCTAAATTTATTCCCAAGGAAGCCGTAAAGATCTCACCCCAGCAGGGAATGGAGATCGGCGTGCGTCTGATCGATTGTGTGGGCTTTATGGTCGAAGGTGCCGCCGGACATATTGAGGATGATGCAGAACGTCTGGTGAAGACACCATGGTACGATTATGAGATTCCCTTTACAAAGGCAGCAGAGATCGGTACGGAAAAGGTGATCCGGGATCATTCTACCGTTGGGATCATCGTGACCACAGACGGATCTTTTGGAGAACTTCCCAGAGAAAATTATCTGGCTGCGGAACGAAAAACAGTGGAAGAATTAAAATCGTTGGGCAAACCTTTCCTGGTCTTGATGAACACGGTGCGTCCATTCTCCCAGGAAACCACTGCTCTGACGGCTCAGTTGGAGAAAAATTACGGTGTCCGTGTGATTCCGGTCAACTGTGAACAGCTGAAAAAAGAAGATATCGAGCGAATACTCAAAAATCTGTTGCTGGAATTTCCTGTGGCACAGATTGAGTTTTCCATTCCAAAATGGGCCGAACTGCTGCCGACAGGCCATTGGCTGAAGGATGAACTGTTAAAACAGGCCTCACAGGCACTGAACGATCTGATTCAAATGAAGGATGTGGATACATATTGCAGAAATTATGCCGGAATGGCAATGCCGGATATGATGGTGCAGGATGTGAAGTGTACATGGATGGATATGTCCAACGGTCATGTTCAGCTGGAGCTTGTTCTGGAACCCAAGCGATATTTCCAGATCATCAGCGAATTTGCCGGTGCCCGGATCGACAATGAGTATCAGTTGATCCAGTCTCTCAAAGAAATGATGATCACAAAACGGGAATACGACAGCATTCGTAATGCGTTGGAGGCTGTCAGAGCCAAGGGATATGGGGTGGTAATGCCGAGAAGAAGCGAGATTACGTTGAGCGAGCCGGAGCTGATCCGCCACGGCAATCGATTTGGTGTAAAAATGAAGGCGTATGCACCTTCTATCAGCTTTATCCGCGCGTCCATCGAGACAGAGATTGCACCCATTGTGGGAGACGAAAGTCAGGCAAATGATCTGATGAACTATATCCGTGAGAACAGTGCCGACGGCAATGACGGTGTCTGGAATACCAGTATTTTCGGAAAATCCATCGAACAGACTGTGGTTGACGGAATGCAGGCAAAGGTTCAGCAGATCACCGAGGACTGCCAACAGAAGCTTCAGGACACCATGCAAAAGATCATCAATGACAGCGATGGCGGGATGATCTGCATCATCATCTGATCACATACACTCGCGGAAACCTTTTCCGATAATTTCTGAAGTGTTGGTGATGATGTTGAAGGCATGAGGATCGGTGGCTTTCACAAAGGCCTTCAGCCGTCTGGCCTCAGAGCGGTTCAGTACAGTTAAAACCACAATGCGGGGTTCTCCGGAAAAGCCGCCGGCAAAGGATTCGTTGACGGTGGCTCCCCGCTTCAGGGTGACCGTAATAAAATCCATGATTGGTTTTTCGTGCTCTTTTGCAGTGATGATCGTAAAGTATTTGGAGGTATAGATACCCTCGATGACACTGTTTACCACAAATACTTTGGCAGCGAGACCGACAAAAGAGAAGAGACCGGTCTCAATGCCATAGACAAACGAACAGGCAACGACAATAAAAAAGTCTGAGCACATCAACGCCTTAGAAATATTCATATTGGAATATTTTTTGATGATCATGGCCACAATGTCGGTGCCTCCGGTGCTGGCGCCGGTGGAAAAGAGCAGAGAGCTGCCCACAGCCGGAAGGAAAATCGCAAATAACAGTTCCAGAACAGGCTCTGAGGTGAAGGGGGCGCTCATAGGGTAAACCTTTTCCAGCAGATCCAGTGAAAATGTCATCAACAGACTGCTGTACACCGTCTTAATGCCGAATTCCTTGCCCACAATAAAATAACCGACAATGAGCAAAAATACATTGATCACCGTGACGATCATACCACGGGTAAGCCCGGGGAAAATACCGTTTAGGACAACGGCAATACCGGTCACACCGCCGGTTGAAAAGTTGTTGGGATATTTGAAGAAATATACACCGACAGTCAGCAGGAGTGTACCTGCGGTAATCATACCGTATTCCCAAAGAAAATCCATCCATTTATTTGTTGTATTCGTTCTTGTATTCATATGTTTATCCTTTTCTCGCGTATTTAATCGTTGTATCAGCGTGTTATCCTGTTGTGATTTGTCACAGACACCACACATTATAACGCGCCGGATGATTTTGTAAATCAGTTCTTCTGTGGAGATTGACACAACCATTTGGTTGTGGTAAATTTAAGAAAATCGGCTAAACCGAGATCTGTCTGCAGACAATCAGAAGTACCCGGTGGAATGGAGATACGATGAATTTTCTAAACCTTCAATATTTTGTCATGGCTGCGGATCAGGGAAATATTACCCATGCCGCTGAAAAATTAAATATATCCCAGCAGTCCTTAAGCAATCATATCGGAAATCTGGAAAAAGAGCTGAATGTAGAGTTGTTCACTCGGAAGCCCTCACTGGCGCTCACCTATGCGGGAGAACAGCTTTATCGCCATGCAGTGCAGATTCTGGAGATCCACAGCCGCATCGAAAACGAGATGAAGGATATCAGCAAGCACAAAAACGGCAGCCTCCGGGTAGGAATATCCTATACCCGCGGTCGTACCTTCCTTCCCGACGTGATCCCTGTCTTTAAGGAAAACAATCCCTTTATGAAACTGTCCATTGTGGAGAGTAATTCACAGGCCTTGGAGGAGGATCTGCTGAAAGGTCATATTGATCTGTACATCGGCACCAATATCCCTGAGCGCCCCGAATTCACCGCAAAAAAGCTGACACAGGACAAGTTTTATCTGGTCGTGCCCAAAAATATCATGACGAGCGTGTACGGAGATAAAGAGACGGAATACGCTGAGAAATTCCGCCATCAGGTAGCCTTGGAGGATTTTGCTTCCCAGCCCTTTGTGCTTTTATCCAGAGAAAACCGCATCCGGAACATTGTGGAAAATTATCTGCAGGAGCACCGTTTATCGCTGGACATCCAGATAGAAATGGAGAACATTGAAACCTTGTTTGCGTTGGCATGCCGAGGTGTCGGCATCACAGTTTACCCCGAGACGTTCTTAAGAAGCAGTGTGACGGCCCATTCCTTGGAATCCGGACAGGTATATTTCTTCCCCCTAAACGAACGCTTTGGCGGAAGTACCCTGTCCATCGCCTACAACAGTCAGCGGTATCTGACGACAGCGGCCAAGGAGTTTATTAAGCTGGCGGAGGATGCCTGCAAAGATCGGCTGGAAGTAGGATGACTTCTGACTTTATTGAATTCTATGTCGAATGATAACTATTTTCAATTATGAGAATACTTTTCCCGGTTTCATGCAAACTAATACTGTCACAGATTGAACCAAAGTATTTTGTTGCGGTCAAACGGTGACAAATACGCTGACACCGGGAGGGCATGAAATTGAGTGCGGGAACATCAAACGAATCGGAAAAACAACGAAATCTGACAGCGGGCATTGAGGCAAACATCTCTGTAATGAACAGGGAATTGCCGGTGGACCGCTGTTTTGATATTATTTTTCGTTGTTTTGAAGCAGGGGGCAGAAAGGCTTGCTTATATGGGATCGACGGTTTCATAAAGGACGACACCCTTCTTCGCATTATGCAGGGGATCATGAATCTGAAACCGGAAAATCTCCCCAAAACCCCGGAGGCCTTTTTGAATAAACTGATCCCTTACGGGGAGGCTTCAGTTGCCATGACTGTGGAAGAGGTGACCCAGTCTGTTTTCATGGGGATGAGCTGTATTTTTGTGGATGGATACACGGGCTGCTTTGTGATCGACTGTCGGACGTATCCGGCCAGAAGTGTGGATGAGCCCATGAAAGAGAAGGTTCTTCGCGGTTCCCGGGATGGCTTTGTGGAGACGATTGTATTTAATACAGCTTTGATCCGCCGCAGGATAAGGGACGTCCACCTGATCACGGAGATCACACAGCTGGGTGATGCCTCTAAGACCGACATTGCTATTTGCTACATGGATGACCGTGTGGATCATCAGCTGTTAACTAAAATTAAGGAACGGATCAAATCCATCACCGTGGACGCCTTGACCATGAACCAGGAGAGTCTGGCAGAATGCCTTTATCCCGGAAAATGGTTCAACCCTTTTCCAAAATTCAAATACACCGAGCGGCCGGATACCACAGCGGCACACATTCTGGAAGGAAATATTGTGATTTTGGTGGATAATTCCCCCTCAGCCATGATTTTGCCATCTTCGGTGTTTGATATTCTGGAAGAGGCAGATGACTATTATTTTCCGCCTATCACCGGAACTTATCTGAGGCTGAGCCGGACGTTGATCACCTTCATGGCCATGCTCCTCACTCCCCTGTGGCTTTTGCTGATGCAGAATACACACTGGATTCCGGAATGGCTGTCCTTTATTCAAATCAAGGATGAGATCAATATTCCCATTATTTTCCAGCTGTTGATCCTGGAATTGGCCATCGACGGACTGCGATTGGCTTCACTGAACACGCCCAGTATGTTGACCACGCCTTTGAGTGTGATCGCTGCGCTGGTCATCGGTGAATTTTCCGTCAATTCCGGTTGGTTCAACAGTGAGACGATGCTGTACATGGCTTTTGTTGCCCTGTCCAACTATACTCAATCCAGCTTTGAACTGGGCTACGCCATCAAATTTATCCGGATCATTTTGCTAATCCTGACAGCCATATTCAATCTGTGGGGCTTCATCGCAGGTGTGGCACTAATGCTTGGATGTATTGTTTTCAATAAGACCATCGCCGGAAAAAGCTATATTTATCCACTGATTCCCTTTAGCTGGAGAGAATTGAAGCGGAGATTGTTCAGAATCAGGCTTGAACACAGATGAGGAATATCTTGTCACCGGATTCATATATATAGATAAACAAGAAAAGCAGGTTGCTTTATGGTTAACAGGAGTGATCCGTCAGAAAAATCAATACACACAGGGCTTCGCCGTATGGCCGGAGTTCTGTGTATTCTTTTACTTTTGGGAGTTATGATGAAGGCAAATCTGCCGGTTGTTTGGTGTCATCCCTATCTTCCGGAGGAGACCATTCAAACGGTAGACTGGGAAAATTTATTGAAAGAGCTGGGATATTCCATGGGGACGGCCTATGCATCGGATCCGGAACCGGCAAAGCAGCTCAACCTTTATGCCCGCGCTGCCGCCTTGATTGATGCCGACACAGGGAGACTGTTATACGGGAAGGATGCCTTCACCGAATATCCCATGGCCAGCACCACAAAGATCATGACCTGTCTTATGGCACTGGAAAACGGAAATCCCGAGGATATCGTGACCGTTTCTTCCTATGCCGCTTCCCAGCCGGAGGTTCGCTTGGGGATTCGAAAAGGTGAAACCTATCGATTGATTGATCTGCTATACGCTACCATGCTGACCTCATATAATGATTGTGCGGTGGCCATCGCCGAACATATCGGCGGCTCGGTGGAAGGCTTTGCAGCAATGATGAATCAAAAGGCCCGGGAGCTTGGCTGTTATCAGACCTGGTATATCACACCCAACGGACTGGATGCACAAAATGAGGGCGGTGTACATCGGACAACAGCGGTTGATCTGGCCCGTGTGCTGGCCTATGCGATCAAAAATGAGGATTTTCTGACGATCACACAGACGCAAAGTCATTCGTTTGCTGATACAAAGGGAAAGAGAAACTTTACTGCTGTCAATAAGAACGCATTTTTGTCTATGATGGACGGTGTACTGTCCGGAAAGACCGGCTTTACCAACGGCGCCGGCTACTGTTATACCGCAGCCCTGACGCAAAACGGTGAAACCTATGTTGCTGCAGTTCTGGGCAGCGGATGGCCTCCCCATAAAAATTATAAATGGTCGGACACCGGGACACTGATGAATTATGGACTGGAACAGTTTTCATTGAAGGAAATCGGAGAGAATGATCTGGTCACCACGGTGGTTCTTCCGGTTAAAAACGGTATCTGTTCAGGTGCCCGTATCTCCTTTGAATGGTATGAAAAAGTTTGTGTCATGGCACCATGGGAAAATATTTATGCAAAAATTTGTGTGCCTGAGTGTCTCGATGCGCCGGTTCACGATGGTTCGGTGATCGGCGGACTGTATCTATATCTGGAAAATGATCCGGTTCTCTTTATTCCTGCGGTGGTCCGTGAGTCTGTAGATGCCATTTCCTTTCCCTATTGTTTTTGGCAGATTTTTTACGGATTTTTTGACATTTCCCACAAAGTGTAGTATAATGATCAGATAATCGGTTTATTATGGCGTTTTGTGTGAACATGAGGAGGAATTACATTGGCTTCATCAGGAAAGAGAACGACAGCAAAATCAAAAACATCATCCGGTTCCGGTGCAAAAAGTACATCTGCAAAGAAGACTTCCGCCGGTAAAACCACTTCCGGAAGGAATACATCGGGGGCTAAGAAAACCACCGCAAAGAAAAAGGTGGCGTCCACCTTTGAGGCGGCTTCCATACGATCATCCAAGCAAACAAATGCTTCTGCCAAAAACAGTTCCTCCAAAACTGTTTCCAAGGCAGAGAACAACGCTATGACCGGCGAGATCGTTGTGATCCTGCTGGCTGCTTTCTGCGTCTTTTTATTCTGCAGCAACCTGAATCTGTGCGGACAGATCGGTCAGACCATGAAAAACCTCATGCGGGGAACCTTAGGTGTTTTTGGCTATGTATTTCCTGTGTTTTTGCCCGTCAGTGCACTTTTGTTTGTGTTGGCAAAGAATAAACTCCGTGCCGGAGTTAAATTAGCGGTGTCTGTTGTCGTTTATACCCTGTTCTGCGGTATCGTGGAAATGATTCACGGAAAATTCACCACGGGGGGCATGGAGTGGATGGATTTCTATCATCGCTCTGTCTCAGAAAACGGCGGCGGTCTGGCCGGCGGTTTGTGGTGTAAGTTATTGTATCCTTCCTTGGGATTGTTCGGTTCTTATTTGGTTTTGGTCGTTCTGGCCCTGGTCGGACTGCTGTTGATCACTGAGAAATCCCTTTTGGCGCCCATTAAGCGCAGCGGAAGCCGGATGATCGAGCACGCCAGAGAGGACATGGAGCTTCGCCGGGAAGAGAAAGAGCTTCGCCGACAGGAGAGAGATGCTATCCGTGAGGAGCAGTGGGCGCAGGCCAAGGAAGAACGTCGTTATCGTATGGATAATCCGGTTAAAGGCGTTGCAAGAAATGTGGAGCTTGGCAAACCTGCATCCATGACCGGTGAGGACCTTGAGCGGGAGCACAATACCGAAGAGATTATTTATACCGATACATACCGTGGTGAGCAGAGTGCAGTGAAGACAAATACGGTCGTTCCTAAACGTAAAACCACTGCCGACAAAGACGTTCCAACTGCAGATAAACCCATCGAGTCCTCTGTGCAAGCCGATCCATTGCAGGAGCTGACTATCACCGGACTTGAGCATTTTAATGATGAGGATGTGCTGACTGCAAGGCAAGAGAGCCGGACTCATTCTGAACTGGAGTCTCTGGATTCCCTTCGAAGCGGATTTTCCAAACATAAACCGGTAAATGTGCCGGATGCTTTGTTTTCCCCTGAAGATTTGTTGGAGCCTATGATCGGTGACGGCAGCCCCATGGTTGATGATGCTCCTGTGCCGGATAATCGGGTTGAGGAAGAATGGGGCGAGGATAACCCCATTGACAATACCCCGCTGACCATCCAAAGTCTGCGCAGCCGGATGTCTGCAGTGACCGAAAATACGGGCATTCCGGCTGAGGATTGCTTTGAAGAGGAAGCAGAGCAGGAGAATGCACCGATCATTAAGGAACAGCCTCGGCAGACGGAAACGATCAATGCTCGCAGCAGCGATACCCTGCGCATTGTGACCGCAGGTGGACGTGTGATCGAGGTGGACAATGATCCCACTACCGATCCTCTGGCTGCAAAGCGGGCAGGCCTCTCTCAGGGTCAGGCTGCCATGACCAGACAGGATCTGGTCCACGATGATTCACCTGTTCAGATGCCCACAGGCAGAGGCACATCCAGAAGCAGTGCCGGATACAGCAGTGCTTCCACATATAGCACCGAGGGGCAGACTAAACGCTCTGGAGCACCTACAGGAAACGGTCCTTCCGTATCCACACCAAAGCTGGATCCTGTTGTTCCAAAGAAGAAATTAAAGCCCTACGAAAAGCCTCCGCTGAGACTCCTCAATGCCCCTCAGAAAAAGGTCGCAGGCAACCGGGAGAGCGATCTGCGTGAGACGGCTATGAAGCTCCAGCAGACGCTGCAGAATTTCGGCGTTGGAGCCACAGTGACCAATATCAGCTGCGGTCCTTCCGTAACCCGCTATGAACTGATCCCCGATCAGGGGGTAAAGGTCAGCAAATTCCTGTCATTGACCGATGACATTAAGTTAAATCTGGCAGCGGCCGATATTCGTATGGAAGCGCCGATCCCCGGCAAATCCGCCATCGGTATTGAGGTCCCCAATACGGAGAAGACCATGGTCTGCCTGAGAGAAGTTATGGAGTGCGAGGATTTCCTCAAACACCCCTCCAAACTGGCCATCGCCGTCGGCAAAGATATTGCAGGAAATACCATTGTTGCGGATATTGCGAGAATGCCTCATTTGCTGGTTGCAGGAACCACCGGCTCCGGTAAATCCGTGTTTGTCAACACCATGATCGTCAGCATTCTCTACAAAGCAACACCGGATGAAGTAAAGTTCATTATGATTGACCCTAAGATGGTTGAGTTCCGTATTTATAACGGTATTCCCCATCTGTTGACACCGGTAGTCACTGACCCCAAGAAGGCAGCAGAGGTTCTTAGCTGGGCAGTGGTGCAGATGACTGACCGATACAAAAAGTTTGCCGAGCTCAATGTCCGTGATATCAAGGGCTACAATGAGCGCAAAAAAGCGGAAGCTGAGGATGGCGAGAAACCGGAGCTGATGCCTCAGATCGTTATCGTGGTGGACGAGCTCTCAGATCTGATGATGGCAGCGCCCAGTGAGGTGGAGGATGCCATTGTGCGATTGGCCCAAATGGCCCGTGCGGCAGGCATTCACCTGATCCTTGCCACCCAGAGACCTTCCGTCAACGTTGTTACCGGACTGATCAAGGCCAATATCCCTTCCCGGGTGGCATTATCTGTCTCTACCGGAGTGGATTCACGAACCATCATCGATATGAACGGTGCAGAAAAACTCCTCGGAAACGGTGATATGCTGTTTTATCCTTCGGGTTATCAGAAACCTCTGCGTGTTCAGGGTGCCTTTGTCTCCGACAAAGAGATCCTGCAGCTGGTAGAGTTCCTTTCTGAGCGTGGAGAAGCAAAGTTTGATGAGAGCATTGAGACAAAAATCGTTCAGGGTGGTTCCGGGAATGCCCCCGCATCTGATCGGGATGAATATTTTGCAGATGCAGGAAGATTTGTTTTGAAGAGTCAGAAGGCATCCATTGGAAATCTCCAGCGCATGTTCAAAATCGGTTTCAATCGTGCTGCCCGTATCATGGATCAGCTGGCCGAGGTTGGCGTTGTCGGACCGGAGGAGGGAACGAAGGCCCGAAAGATTTTGATGACTCCGGAGGAGTTTGAGGAGTATCTGAGCAATCATTGACCTTTGAAAGATGCGTCTGATGTACAGAAGATTTCGCAATTTATCTGTCTTCTTCATAGAATGGAGTAAACAGGTGGCTGGAGGCATATGGGATGCTTCTTAGCAGTTTACTTCATTCTCTTGAATATATTGTACTCCAGGGATGCACGACGGCAGAGATCAACGGTATTGCCGACCATTCGGCCAAGGTTAAGCCGGGCGATTTGTTTGTCTGCATCAAAGGTTATCACGCAGACGGTCATTGTTATCTGCAGGAGGCCGCTTCTGCCGGGGCACAAGGTGTGGTAGTTGAGCAGCTTTCCGACAGACTGGAAACCGTTATGGAGCAGTTTCCCCAGATGACGGTTTTGCTGGTTCAAGATACCCTAAAAGCATTAGCCATGCTGGCCTCTGCCTTTTATGGAAATCCTTCCCACCGCATCAGGATGATCGGTATCACCGGAACCAAGGGAAAGACGACCACTGCCTGTATGTTGAATGCCCTATTAAGAAAATCCGGCATCCGTTCGGGGATGATCGGTACATTGGGCGCCTGGTTTGATGAACCGCTTGAGACTCCGGCCACCACAACACCGGACCCCATCCGTCTTCATTGCCTCCTCAAACAGATGGAGGAGCTGGGCTGCACTCATGTGATTTTGGAAGTTTCCTCTCAAAGTCTGATGCGCCGCAGAGTTTATGGCATTCCATTCGCGTTGTCCATATACACCAATCTCTATCCGGATCACATCGGAACACAGGAACACCGTACACTGGAAGAGTATGCCTATTGGAAAAGCACACTGTTTGCCCATTCTCAGATCAGCATAATCAATCAAGATGCTGACTTTTCCGTCCTCATGCGCGGGATGGCTTTGGGCGATGTGGTTGAATATTCGCTGTCCCGGTGGGAATGCTCCCATAAGGACAGATTTGACATCGGCCTCCCAGGGCGTTACAATCAGGAGAATGCACTGGCTGCGATCACCGCGGCACAGACTTTGGGACTTTTCGACTTATCTGCTGATGCCTTGAAGGATTTAAAGATTCCCGGACGGACGGAGGTTCTTGAGGGAAAAGGCTACCGGGTGATCATTGATTATGCCCACAATGAATCCAGCCTGCAAAAACTGCTGCAAATGCTGCGCACCATGGAACCAAAGCGATTGATCTGCATTTATGGCAGCGGCGGTGAACGCTCTGTTCTAAGAAGACAGGGGATGGGCCGTGCCGGTGGACTGTATGCAGACCTTTCTGTTCTCACAGAAGACAATTCCCGCAGCGAACCACTGGACCTGATCTTATCCGGATTGATCGACGGAGTCGCCTCGGTAAATGGAAGTTATGTGGTCATCCCCGACAGACGTGAAGCGATTCACCAAACCATCCTATCGGCTTTGGAAGGCGATTTGATCGCCGTTGTGGGAAAAGGTCATGAGACTTGGCAGGAGATCGGGGGAGAACGTGTCTATTTCAGTGACCGCGAAGAAGCCGAAAAAGCGATGAGCATAAAGGAAATCATAAAGTAAAATACAGCCCCATTGTCGGGGGGATAGGAGAGCCATGGGAATGATGACCGCATTAGAGTTGGCAAGAATCACCGGAGGAAAGCTGCTGAGCGGAGATCCACTCACACCGATTTATCATATCAGTATCGATTCCAGAGATGTGGATAAGGACACGCTGTTCGTCCCCTTAAAGGGTGAGCGGGTAGATGCACACCGTTTTCTGACAGATACCGCCAATGGGAAGGCCGGCTGTGTTCTTTGTTCAGAGAATATTGCCCCCAGCGGTGATGCTGCATGGATTCAGGTGGAAAACACTTACCAATCCCTGATTGATATCGGTGTAGCCAATCGCTGCCGGATGTCTCCACGTGTAGTTGCAGTGACCGGAAGTGTGGGAAAAACAACCACCCGTGAGATGGTGGCCACCGCCATTGGGGCATCATATCGCACGTTTAAGACTACCCGCAATTATAACAGCGATATCGGTGTGCCTATTATGCTGTATGAGCTGGATGAGCAGGATGAGGCAGCCGTTCTGGAGCTCGGTATGAGCGATTTCGGTGAAATGGAAAAAATCGCACAGATGGCAAAACCCGATGTTGCTGTCATTACCAATATCGGTGTCGCCCACATTGCCCAGCTTAAAACCAGAGAAAATATTTGCAGAGAAAAACTTTCCGTGACCAAGGGAATGAAACCGGGAAGCCTTTTGATTCTCAACGGCGACGATGATCTGCTTTCCAAAGTGGAGTCCTCCATCGGCCATGATATTCTGTTTTACGGCTTTGGTGCTCACAATGATTACCGGGTGGAGAACGTTGTTGTAAAGGAAAACGGCACAACTTTTGATGTAATTTGCCCCGGCGGTACAGTGACCGTAGATCTTCCCGTTAACGGAAATCATATGATCATGAATGCTCTGGCTGCCATTGCCGCCGCCTGTCATTTTGGGGTGCCTCTTCAGGCTGCCGCCCATGCCCTCTCCGGATTCAAGACTTTTGCAGGGCGCCAGCAAATTTATAACATCCGTGATTTTCATGTTATCGATGATGCATACAATGCCAGTCCGGACTCCATGCGGGCCGCTCTCGGCGTGTTAACCTCTATGCCTTGTGAGGGGAGAAGAATAGCCGTTTTATCCGATATGCTGGAATTAGGTCCCGACGAAATCTTGTACCATCGGGAAATCGGGAAATATGCGGCGTCTCTGGGACTTGATTTCTTGCTCTGTGTCGGCAAGCTTGCCGCCGAGTACGGAAAGGCTGCTCAGGCGGTTAACGATAAATTAGCGGTTCGTTTCTTCCACTCTAACGATGAAGCTTTCGATTACCTGAAAGATAGGATTTCACCCGGTGACTTGCTGTTGTTTAAAGGTTCAAACAGTACCCGCATCGGTCAGATCATCACCCGCTTAAAGGAAGAATAACCGTTATGAAAAGGCAATATGCGTCTGTGGTCGTAGGGATCGGTGCCAAAGCCCTTGACAGAGAGTTTCAATATGCAGTACCTGATTCCTTACAGGGGCAGATCCGGGTGGGATCCAGCGTATCTATCCCCTTTCGAAATCGTGTGATTGATGGCTATGTGACGGAATTATCCCACACACCCCAAATCCCGGTTAATCAGATCAAGGAGATTCTGGGACTTAAAGAGATCAATCTGTCGGTGGAGGCTCAGTTGGTTCGTCTGGCCGGCTGGATGCGGGAGCATTACGGCTGTACCATGCTTCAGGCATTGAAAACAGTGATGCCGGTGAAAGAAAATGTAAAACCACTGATGGAAAAAAAGATCATCTCCTTACTTTCCGAAGAGGAGTTGGATCACCAGATTGAACTGATCGGCGCAAAAAAGAATCAGCGTGCAAGACTGCGTCTGCTGACAGCATTGCGGGAGGATCGTGAATTACCCTATTCCATCGCCCTTAACCGTCTCAACCTGACCTCATCCACCTTAAAACCGCTGATTGAGGCCGGCTGGGTATCCATCGAGGAAATGCGTGTATCCCGCACACCTCTGGAGTTAATGGAACGTCATACTTACCGCGTATCATTAAACGAGGAGCAAACAACGGCAGTCAAAACTTTCGCTGATGCATTCACCTCCGGGGTACAGCAGACTTATCTGCTCCATGGGGTCACCGGAAGTGGAAAAACCGAAGTATATATGGAGATGATCGAAGCGGTTCTAAAGCAGGGAAAACAGGTAATTGTCCTGATTCCTGAGATCGCTCTCACTTATCAGACGGTGATGCGTTTTTATCGCCGTTTCGGGGATACCATCGCACTGGTTAATTCCAAATTGTCCAAGGGTGAGCGATATGACCAATTCTGTCGGGCTGAAAATGGAGAGGCCTCCATTATGATCGGTCCTCGCTCTGCCCTGTTTACCCCTTTTCGCAATCTTGGGCTGATCATCATCGACGAATGTCACGAACATTCCTACAAAAGTGAAAATATTCCCCGGTATCACGCCAAGGATGTGGCGGCTGTCCGCTGTGAATTGGCCGGGGCCAGTCTTGTTCTGGGCTCTGCCACGCCGTCAGTTTCTGACTATTACCGGGCAAAAACCGGAGAGTATCAATTACTGTCACTAACCGGGCGTGCGGCAGCCGGCAGCAGTCTTCCCTGTGTTGAAATAGTGGATCTCAGGCAGGAGCTGTTGGCCGGAAATAAGCAGATTTTCAGCCGCAGACTGAGAGAATTGATGGACGATCGTCTGGAGAAGGGAGAGCAGATCATGCTGTTTCTCAATCGCAGGGGATATTCCGGATTCATTTCCTGCCGTTCCTGCGGTAAAGCCATCAAATGTCAACACTGTGATGTTTCCATGACTGTCCATCGAAATCATAGAATGGTCTGCCACTATTGCGGAAACAACCATCCCGTTCCAAAGGTTTGTCCATCCTGCAGTTCGCCTTACATTGCGGGATTCGGAACCGGCACCGAAAAAGTGGAGCAGCAGGTCAGTAAAATGTTTCCTCAGGCCAGAGTTCTTCGCATGGATATGGACACCACGTCCAAAAAAGGAAGTCATGAGCAGATATTGAGTGCGTTCGCCGCACATGAGGCAGACATTCTCATCGGTACGCAGATGATCGTCAAGGGCCATGATTTCCCCAATGTCACTCTGGTGGGCATTCTGGCAGCGGATCTTTCCTTGTTTGCTCAGGATTATCAGGCGGGGGCAGGGACCTTTTCTCTGTTGACTCAGGCCTCCGGGCGGGCCGGACGAGGAAATATTCCCGGCAACGTGGTAATTCAGACCTATAATCCCGATAACAGTTCCATCTGTCACGCAGCAACTCAGGATTATCTCCGTTTTTATGAGGAGGAGCTTCCTTACCGTAAACTGCTTAAATATCCCCCCTTTTTTCATATGCTTACGATCCAGTATATGAGTGAGGATGAATCGTTGATCGGACAGCAATTGGAGGCACTGGCCGGATTAGCGGTGCGGATCGCCGATGAAAACAGGTGGAGGATGGATATTCTCGGTCCTGCCGACGGAAGTATATCCAAAATAAAGGATGTATACCGAAAGGTTTTATATATCAAAGCATTAGACGTCAATCATTTGGAACAGATGCGCAAAGAATTGGAAGCATCTGTCCGGACAGATAAACGAATCCAGATCTCATATGACTGGAATGAAGACTAGGAGGAAATCATAATGGGCATCAGACAAATCAGAGAAATTGGCGATGATATACTGACAAAGACTTGCAAACCGGTGACTCAGATGACACTGCGCACCAAATTATTAATCAACGATATGCTCGACACCATGTACGAGGCCAACGGCGTTGGTCTGGCCGCACCTCAGGCCGGTGTATTAAAGCGGATCGTCGTGATCGATGTGGGTGAGGGACCCATCATTATGCTCAATCCGGAAATCATTTCTGCAGAGGGCGAGCAGACCGGATATGAGGGATGTCTGAGTGTTCCCGGAAAGATGGGAACCGTGACCAGACCCAATGTGGTCACCGTGCGTTTTCAGGATGAAAATATGGAGTGGCAGGAGATGACCGGAACCGAGTTGTTAGCCCGCGCTTTCTGTCATGAGATCGATCATCTGGACGGTATGCTCTACGTGGACAAGGTAGAAGGTGAACTGATGGAAAGCTCCTATGAGGATGATGAGGAAGACGAGGAAGAATAAATGAAAATTGTGTTTATGGGGACGCCGGATTTCAGTGTTCCGGCATTGAATGCCCTGGTTGATGGGGGGCATGACGTTGCACTGGCCGTTACGCAGCCTGACAAACCCAAGGGCAGAGGAAAGGCTATGCAGATGACGCCGGTCAAAATCCGTGCCATGGAATTGGGAATCCCTGTCGTTACCCCTCAAAAGGTGCGGGGAAATACGGAGTTTCTGGAACAGTTAAAAGAGATCGCGCCGGATGTGATCGTCGTTATCGCTTACGGACAGATTTTGACAACGGATGTCCTTGAATTGCCCAAATACGGGTGTGTCAACATCCACGCTTCCCTGTTGCCGAAATACAGAGGTGCGGCTCCCATCCAATGGGCAGTCATCAACGGGGAGGAGATGAGCGGTGTTACCACCATGCAGATGGATGCAGGTCTGGACACAGGCGATATGCTGGATCGTGTTGAGATCGTGCTGGATCCCGACGAGACAGGCGGAAGTCTGTTTGACAAATTGTCTGCGGCAGGCGGTGAGCTCATTCTGGAAACACTGTCCAAAATCGAAAACGGCACTGTTGTGGCTACTCCCCAGACCGGAGAGACCAATTATGTGGGTATGATTTCCAAGGCAATGGGTGAGATCGACTGGACCCTTTCCGCCATATCGATCGAGCGTCTGATCCGTGGTCTTGATCCCTGGCCCAGCGCATACTCCCATGTGGATGGAAAGACCTTAAAGTTTTGGAAAGCAAAAAATGATTTAAACCCTTCCGATCCTTCCGCAAAGCCCGGCCAGATCATTTCCGTTGACAAAGACAGCATTACCATTCAGTGCGGCGAGGGAACCTTGACCGTTACAGAGTTGCAGCTGGAAGGCAAAAAGAGAATGGATACCGGTTCGTTCCTAAGAGGATATACATTAGATGTCGGTACCCAACTTGGCAGAGGAGTTTAAACATTGAGTACACAGATAAATGTGAGAGGCGAAGCTCTGAAAGCATTGATGATGATTCTTGAGGATGGCCGCCCCAGCCATTTGGTTATTCGTGATCGTTTATCCGCCCTTCCGGAGATGGACAGACGGGATCGTGGTTTTTTCACCAGACTATGTGAAGGTACTGTAGAGCAGTTGATCCGCATTGATTATGTGCTGGGGAAATGTTCCTCCACTCCCATCAGAAAGACAAAACCCATGATCCGCACACTGCTGCGTATGTCCGTCTATCAACTTCTGTTCATGGACAGCGTTCCGGATTCGGCTGTCTGCAATGAAGCGGTCAAACTGGCGGTTAAGCGAGGATTTTCCGGTCTGAGGGGCTATGTGAACGGCGTACTCCGCGGAGTCTGCCGGTTGGATCCGTCAGAGACACTGCCTTCCTTGACGACTGACAGAGATGCGTATTTGTCGGTGAAATACTCCACTCCTCTGTGGTTGATCAAAACATTGTCGGAAACATATGGTGAAGATCGGTTGGAGACCATATTAAAGGGCTTTTTGACCGAGCGCCCGGTGACCGCAAGAGTCAATCTGAGCCGCGTTAAAAAAGAACAGGTGATCACCTCTCTGGAAAATGAAGGCGTTGAAGCCAGTTCAATGGAGAATTTCGCGGAAGTCCTCATATTGAAACAAACGGGAAACCTTGCTGAATTGACAGCGATGAAAGAGGGCTGGATCCAAATTCAAGACATTGCATCTATGCTCCCGGTATTCGCCGCAAACCTTCAGCCCGGAGAGGCGGTACTGGACGTCTGTGCAGCTCCCGGAGGAAAGAGCCTTCATGCGGCAGACATCCTTGGCGGAACCGGTCACGTCTATTCCAGAGATCTGTCACAGGAAAAGGCAGATATGATCCGTGAAAACGTTGTGCGAAGCAAATTGACCGGAATCACCGTATCGGTTCACGATGCCACGGCATATGACCCTATGTTTGAAAAGAAAGCGGATGTGGTCATTGCGGATCTTCCCTGTTCCGGTCTGGGAATCATCGGCAAAAAGCCGGATATCAAATATCGCATGACTGCCGAGCAGATCAATGAATTGGCTCTGTTGCAGCGTCAGATCCTAACCACCGTCGTTCGATATGTAAAACCCGGAGGGCGCCTGATCTTCAGTACCTGCACGCTGAGCCATGAGGAAAATCGGGACAATCGCCGTTGGTTCATGGAATCATTTCCGCAATTTTCGCCTATTCCGTTGGAGGATGATCATTTTTCCTTGTTTGGAGAGGCATCAACGGGGGAAGGATATATACAGCTGCTGCCGGGCATTCATCCCTGTGATGGCTTTTATGTGGCTGCTTTTAGGTGTTCAAACCACGGAATTGTTTCATAAATGTGACATTTTGTTAATATAATTGTAAATTACAGATGAAGGACTTTGTGTTATAATGGTAAATAATCAATCCCTTACCGACATCAAATCCATGACATTGCCTGAATTGACAGCGTTTATGCTAAGCATCGGCGAAAAGGCATTTCGGGCAAAACAGCTTTATCAGTGGATCCATGTAAAACTGGCAGCATCCTTTGACGAGATGACTAACCTTTCCGGGGACTTAAGACAAAAGCTGAAGGAAACTTGTTTCCTGACGGTTTTGGTTCCTGAGGAGGAAAATATTTCTAAACTGGACGGCACGAGAAAATATCTGTTTGCTTTGGCAGACAACAATATGATTGAGAGTGTCTGGATGGAATACCAGCATGGGAACAGCGTGTGTATTTCCACTCAGGTTGGATGCCGCATGGGCTGTCGTTTCTGTGCTTCCACCATCGGCGGTGTGGTCAGAAATCTGACGGCCGCTGAGATGCTGGATCAGGTTTATCGGATGCAGCAGATAACCGGAAAGCGGGTGTCAAATGTGGTTTTGATGGGATCGGGGGAACCCCTTGATAATTACGACAATGTGGTTCGTTTCCTCGAATTGATCACCGACGAAAACGGTCTCAATCTGAGTGGCCGGAATATCACCCTGTCCACCTGCGGTATCGTGGAGCGGATCTATGATCTGGCCAAATTAAAGTTTCCCATAACCCTTGCCTTATCTCTCCACGCATCCAATCAGGAGACCAGAAAAAAGCTGATGCCCATCGCTTATAAATATCCGTTGGAACAAGTGCTGAAGGCCTGCGATGATTACTACGAAGCTACAGGCCGACGTCTCAGCTACGAATTCAGCCTGGTTGCCGGGGTAAACGACTCGTCGGAAACGGCCAAAGAGCTGGCCAATTTGCTGCGCGGACGCCATTGTCACGTCAATTTAATCCCGGTAAATCCGGTAAAAGAGAGAGATTTTGTAGGTACAACCCACTCAAATGCGGTCTCTTTTCAAAAAATGCTTGAAAAATACGGAATAAATGCTACTATAAGAAGAGAGATGGGGCGCGACATCAATGGTGCCTGCGGCCAGCTCAGAAGAAGCTACCTGGAGAAAAAGCAGGTTCCGATTCAGGAAGGAGATCCGCAACATTGAATGCATACGGATTAACAGACAGAGGGTTGCAGCGTCAATTAAATGAAGATTCATTCTATTTCAAGACGTCCGCTGTTGGACCATATCCCAATCTGTTCATTGTGGCAGATGGCATGGGAGGACATAACGCCGGTGACTTCGCATCGAGATACACGGTCGATTGTGTGGTCAGAGCACTTGAGTCCTGGAGCGGCGATTTTCTTGAGGGCTTTAAACACGCCATTAAAGGAGCTAATGACGCTGTCCTTTCTCATAGTAAGATAAATCCCGATCTTTCCGGCATGGGCACCACATTGGTCATGATCAGTGTGTGGGATGATCACTATCTTGCTGCGAATGTCGGAGACAGCCGTTGCTATCTGTTTCGTGACAACCATTTGACCCAGATCAGCAAAGATCACTCCTGGGTCGAGGAAATGTGTGCCCTGGGACAATTGGAGCGAGACAGTGAAGTCTATCGGGCCCGTAAAAACATTATTACCCGTGCGGTGGGTGCGTCGGAAGAGATCCTCCCTGATT
>JAFOFP010000134.1 GCA_017387285.1 Lachnospiraceae bacterium | reverse complement strand
GTACAGACCATTTTCACTGCGCTCCATTACCGTATATCCGGCAAATTTATCCGCATCACGGCCACTGACAAAGCCAAACTGCTTAAACTGAGCGAACTGAGCATCCTGAGACAGCACTGACACATTGAACACGCCGGTCTTCAGGATCATATCGTGGGTGTAGTTGGCCTTATTCACCGCAACGGTGATCCGCTTGGGCGTATCGGTCAACTGGACTGCTGTATTGATGATACAGCCATTGTCCTTGTCGCCCTCCTTAGCCGTCAGTACATACAGGCCGTAGGACAGCTTGAACATGGCATTCTGGTCGATCTTTGCCTCGGCAGCCTGATGATCTCCGGACTGTCCCAGCAGATCGGAGCTGATCGCATCCACCAGTGCATCCACCTGATCCATCTGATCTGACTTCAATGCAGATTTCACCGTCAGGGTGTTGTCCAGGATCTTTACATCCTTCAGACTGGACAGCAGATTTCGCATAAGGCTTCCCGCCGTAGGTGCCCAGGTGCCATTTTCAATGAGCGCGATGGTGCGTTTCTGCAGATTATGTGCAATCACATCGTGGAGTGCATTCTCCATGTTCACAAAAATACCTGCGTTGTAGGTGGTAGAAGCAAAAATAATATGGCTGCAGCGGAATACCTCAGACACGATCACGGAGGAGTGGGTCACGGATACGTCGTAAACACGAATATCCTTGATGCCTTTCTCCGCCAGCTTGGAGGCGATAATATCCACTGTATTGGCTGTGTTTCCATAGACAGAGGCGTATGCGATGACCACGCCCTTATCCTCAGGTGTGCAAGTCGCCCAGTTAATGTATTTCTCGATGAACCAGTTGATATTCTTCCGCCAGATCAGACCGTGAAGGGGACAGATCATCTTGATTTCAATGGTGGCAGCCTTCTTCAGAAGTGCCTGCACCTGATTTCCGTACTTTCCAACAATATTGGTGTAGTAACGGCGGGCATCATCCAGCCAGTCACGCTCGAAATCCACTTCATCCGCAAAAATATTTCCGTTGATGGCTCCGAAGCTGCCGAAAGCATCTGCCGAGTAGAGGATCTTGTCGGTGGCATCGTAGGTCACCATAGCCTCGGGCCAGTGAACCATAGGCGCCATCACAAAGGCAAAGGTATGACGTCCGGTGCAAAGAGTATCCATCTCCTTTACAATGATGGCCTTGTCCTCCACATCAAAGGTGAAGAACTGTTTGATCATGGTCAGAGTCTTTTCATTACACACGATCTGCACATTGGGATAACGTCTCACCACATCCTCGATCATGGCACAGTGATCGGGCTCCATGTGGTTTACGATCAGATAATCCAATTCTCTTCCTGCCAGTGCAGCTGTCAGATTCTCAAAGAACAGTCCGGATACAGCGTGATCCACCGTGTCCAGCAGAACCGTCTTTTCATCCAGAACCACATAAGAGTTATAAGATACACCCCGAGGGATCGGGTACACATTCTCAAACAAAGCCAATCTGCGGTCATTTCCGCCGATCCAATACATATCCTCCGTAATTTTGCGGATACAGTTCATTTTACTTCCTCCAATTTCGTCTGTTTTATTGTTATTTTTTTAACCCACCTGTGAACATTTTAACACACTTATTTCTATTTGTCTACTTTATCTTACTCATTTTCCTGTAGAATATTCCTGCCAAACCGTTTATTCTTTTGTACAAAATGATTGATTTTTTCAGTTTGGAGGTGTACTATGTACATTGGTTGGCCTTCTGCTCTTCGGAGTTGTATCCCGACCACTTACTTATCGATTTTTGTTTGGAGATAAAATAGATATGGATTGGATGAGTGTTATTTTTCATATAACGGAGATCATCGGAACCTTCGCTTTTGCGGTATCCGGTGCCATGGTCGCTGTCAAAAAACGCATGGACCTTTTCGGCGTTCTTTTGATGGGCGGCGTGACAGCTTTGGGCGGCGGTACGATCCGCGATGTTCTCATCGGGCATTTCCCGCCAAACATGTTCTACAGCTACAAATTTCTGCTGATCGCTGCGGTCAGTGCCCTGTTTATCTTTTATATCGCCTACAAGTGGCACGATGCCTACACCATCAACGAGTTTCACTTAAATAATATCAATAATATCTTCGACGCCATCGGTCTGGCCGCCTTCGTGGTGACCGGTACCCAGACCGGCATCAATGCCGGCTATGGTGACAATGTATTCCTTTGCATTTTCCTCGGCACCCTCACCGGTATCGGAGGCGGTGTGCTCCGTGATATGATGTGCCAGGAAATGCCGGCAGTGCTTCGCAAACACGTCTATGCCGTGGCTGCCATTGTAGGTGGTCTGGTTTATTATGTACTTCACCTTTATATAGAAAATACCACCATACCCACGATCGTGAGTATGGCGGTAACCATTATCATTCGTATGTTGGCGACGAAATATAAGTGGAGTCTGCCGAGGATCCCGGAGTGAGGCTACACCTCCAGCACTCCTGCTGCCAGCAGCTCCACAAACTGCTTGGCCACTCTGGGGGATCTGCCTCCGTTGCGGATCGCATGAGCCTCCGCCCGCACATCCAGCTTGTCCTGCTCTAAGGTCACGCCATGCTGCTTTGCCAGTTCATGGACAATCGTCAGATATTTCTCCTTGTCCGGCTTTGCAAAGGTCACCGTCAGGCCAAATCGGGCCGACAGACTCATCATTTCCTGCATGGTATCAAAGAAATGAATGTCATCGCCCTCCCGGTCAGACAGGGTCTCCTTGATC
>JAFOFP010000002.1 GCA_017387285.1 Lachnospiraceae bacterium | reverse complement strand
GGAAGAGTCAGACTTTCCAAGCCTTCCCGATCCTGATCAAGTACATTGATGCAGCCGGAAGCCTGTCGGTACAGGTACACCCCGGTGACGACTACGCCATGTCCAATGAGAACGAATATGGTAAGAGTGAGATGTGGCATGTGGTTGACTGTGAGGAAGGCGCTTTCATCTATTATGGCTTCAATCGTGACGTGACCCGCGAGGAAGTCGCACAGCGAATTGCCGACGGCACCATTGAGGAGGTCCTTAACAAGGTTCCCACCCATCCCGGCGACACCTACTTTATCGAGGCCGGTACGGTCCACGCCATCGGTGCAGGAAACACTATCTGCGAGATCCAACAGAGTTCCAATTCCACCTATCGTCTCTACGATTACCAGCGAAAGGACAAAGATGGAAATCTCCGTGAACTGCATCTGGAAAAAGCGCTGGACGTCATGAATATGAACCGTTCCACCGTCCCCGAGACCAAGGAGGCTCTCGCCTCTGACCATATTGCTCCCGGGACCGCCATCGTTCAGCAGTTGGGCAGCTGTAAATATTTCGAGAGTTCACTCTATGTGATCAACGGTGAGACCACTCTCGTCACCAGTGATGCCTATTTCCTGGCACTGACCATTCTGGACGGACAGGGAGTGATCACATACGGCGATCGCGTTCTGGAATTCAAAAAAGGCGACAGCCTTTTTGTCCCTGCCGGTCAGGTCAAACTCCTGGTTGAGGGATCCTGCCGACTGATCGCAACACATATTTGATCTTAATATCTCTTCTGCAAGCAAAAACGCCTTCAAAACAATCCCCGCCGGGTATGTTCTTGAAGGCGTTCTTTATTTCATATTTCTTTACCTGTTTTGATTACAATTTCGCATTCAGAATAGAGGGAATACTATCCCACTCTTCTTTTCGATCATTATACTGACCGATCATCCAGTCAATGGCCTGTTCCCTACCATCCTTACTGTTGGAGAACTCTTCAGCCGTAATCTTCTCTGCCGGAGTGGCATCGTAACCAAACGGCCCCGGCCAGACCTCTGCACAAAGTTTAAAATCCGGCTTTTCACCCACACGTCTCAGGCGATATCGCATCCCTTTCTGCTCTCCGGTGATCACTCCGCCATAGGCCAGAAAATTGAACGGCATCATCTGTGTTTTGTCTAGCATGATATCCCGTCACCTCAAAATATATTTTTCGATAGCAGCTGCCACGCCATCGTGACGGTTATCCAATGTCTCAACATCACAGATCTCCTTCACCTCCGCCCGCGCATTGCCCATGGCAATGGACAATCCGGCAAATTTCAGCATGGACAGGTCATTGAGATTATCTCCGATGGCGATCACTTCCTCCGCCTTGACTCCCAGATGATCACACAGCGCCCTCAAACCGACGTCTTTCCCTGCACTGGTAGATGTCATCTCTATGTTGTCAGCCAATCCGGATAACAGGAAAATCGGAAGCTGTTCTTTCTCCAGTGCCCGAAATACCTCACTGCGATCGGATTTGTTGTTGAAATAGAAGTTGACCTTGCTTACAGGCTTCCCATAATTTTGATAAGCCTCCATCAAGTCAGGGGCAATACCACCCGTCTCTGCCAACAAATCGTGATACTCTCCCAATCCGAACTCCCAAACCCGCTCCAGATAATCCTCCTGCAGATAATATTTTCCGCCCATACCGATCTGGATGAGAACATCATATCCCTGCATCGCAGCCAATATGCGATCCGACACCTGTCTGTCCAGGCCTCGATAATCCACATAGCTGTCCGTGACCACATCCCACACATAGACTCCGTTTTCACAAACTGCATATCTCATCTTCGGAAAATTTGCTACCAGTTCATGGAGTTCATCTTTGCAGCGGCCGGTACAAAATACCACCGTAACGCCCGCCTCCAAGGCTCTATTTATCCCGTTTTTTGTTGCTTCTGTCATGGAGGTGTCAGGCGCAAGGGTCGTACCATCCAAATCCAGTGCAAGTACTTTATAGGTCATAGTATCCTCCGCCCTCATCACTTACCGGCTACGGTAATCTCCTTAACCAGTACACTGGGAGAACCGATACAGGACAGCCCCAGTTCTATATCATTGCCAAGAGCAGTGATATCTTTCAACAGTTGGTAGAAGTTTCCGGCAATGGTAAAGGACTTCACGGGCTCTGCCTTCTTTCCGTCACGGATCATAAATCCGCTGCTCTGCAGAGAGAAATCACCGGTAACAAAATCGGCACCGGCATGCAGACCACCCAGACTGGTAACCAACACACCGTTTCCTGCCTTCTCATAAAGCTCCTCCGCAGAGAACTCGCCGGGCTGGAAATAGAAATTGCCGGGTCTGACGGTGATAGGAGACTCCACGGATCCACGGTAAGCATTTCCGGTGGACTCCACTCCCGCCTTGGCTGCCGTCGCCAGATTATGGAGCAATGTGGTCAGCACACCTTTGTCCACCACAGCCTTACAGCGGGTCGGTGTACCCTCCGCATCAAAGGAAGTCTGTCTGAAACTTTCTGCATAGAAGGGATCATCCAGCAAAGTGACGCACTCTGCCGCGATCTGTTCGCCCTCTTTATCCTTCATCAGAGACAGTCCATTCTGCACATTCTCCGCTGAAAACGCACTGGAGAATACACCCAGAAGGCTGCTCATGGCATTGCTGCCGAGCACCAAAGGATACTTTCCGCTGTCGGGTACGCCTGCACCCATCTTATCCAGCGCTTTCTGGACGGTATCCTTGGCCAATTTCTCCAGATCTGCCTCATGGAGATTGCCCAGTTTAAAATCGTATGCATCACAAGTCTCCCCGTTGTCAGTCACAATGACCTGAGGAATCACTGCACCCAGATGGGTGGTATTCTGCAAATGTACTCCGTTGGAGTTGTCAAGGCAAGTGGTGGAATGCTGAATAACCGCAGAGGTCATGGAGGACTCCGTCACTCTCGGATCCGCCTCACGGCAGCACTGAAGTGCCTTTAATGCAATCTCCACCATCTGGGCTGTGGGGATATCCTCAACCACTCTGGGCGTTACCTCTTTGTACTCCATGCCGCCCTTGCAAAACAGCACCGGCTCCTCTTTTTCCATGGACAGTGCATTTTCCATGGCACGCTCCACCAGACTCTCTGCCTCCGCCTCGGTGAACAGGCTGGTTGATGCATATCCAATGTGTCCGCCGCACACGCAGCGAAGTCCGGCCTCCGCGGAATCAGAACTGGAGAACGCATTGATCACCCCGCCAAATGCTCCCAACTCGGTGGACTTAGCCTCCTGATAAAACAATTCATATTCCGTAAGGTTTTTCGCCTTAGCCATATTAAAAACAAGGTCCTTAAATTCCTGATAATTCATGCATTTATCCTCTTTTCTCATGATATTGGACAGCTGATTTGCCGCTCTCAGCAATCAGCTGCGTCCGCCCACCGTAATCTCCGATACACGGATCATGGGCTGACCCACATTGGTGGGAACACTTCCGCTGGATGCCCCGCACATACCGGCAGACAGATCCAGATCCTTGCTGACCATATCAATCTTCTGAATAACCTCGGAACCCTTTCCTACCAGGCTGGCGCCGCGAACCGCCTCACAAACTTTACCGTTGCGGATGATATAGCCTTCCGCCACACCAAAGTTAAACTCTCCGGTGACAGGGTTAACGGAACCTCCGCCCATCTTTTTGGCGTACAGGCCGTACTCGATGGAGGATATAATCTCCTCATCGCTGTCCTCGCCGGGCGCAATGTAGGTATTGGTCATACG
The DNA here is from genome assembly GCA_017387285.1 of Lachnospiraceae bacterium. Classification (GTDB taxonomy): domain Bacteria; phylum Bacillota; class Clostridia; order Lachnospirales; family Lachnospiraceae; genus RGIG423. The sequence continues at coordinate 3,057 of JAFOFP010000002.1, read as the reverse complement.
GGAAACCGGTTCATAAGCATAACTCTGTCTTCTGGAATTACCGGTGGAAGCCATGCCCATACGACGTCCGTTAAATTTATCGATCATATAAGACTTCAGCACACCGTTCTCAATCAAAATATTCTTCTGTGCGGGAGTACCCTCATCATCGATATTGATGGATCCCCACTCATTGGGAATGGTTCCGTCATCGATGGCCGTAACCTTAGGATTAGCGATCTGCTGTCCCAACTTTCCGGCGAATTCGGACTGACCGTAAGCTACAGCTGCCGCCTCAAGAGAATGGCCGCAAGCCTCATGGAAAATAACACCGCCAAAACCGTTTCCGATGGCTACCGGCATCTTTCCTGCCGGACAATATCCTGCATTGAGCATGGTCACCGCCTGCTCTGCAGCCTCCACACCAACCGCCTTGGGATCAATGATCTCATACAACTCGAACCCGCGGCGCTTACCGGGTGCACAGGAGCCCGTCTGATTCTCTCCGCCCCTGCTGGCTACCGCACCCACGCGGATACGGCTGCGAATCTGACGATCACTGGCCAGAAGGCCCTCGCTGTTTGCGATGGTGATCTTGTGATCAACATCCAAAATGCTGCCGCTGACCTGAGAAATACTCTCATGATATGCCTTCGCAGCTGCACAGGCCTCCTTCAGAACTCCAATCTTATCCTGATTTGCCACACTGGAGGGAACGATCTTCACCGGATGAATATCTCCAAAAATACGCTCACGCAGGTGAATGTGCATGGGCGCACTGCCTTCGCCCAGAACTGCCGCCACCTTCTCCGCACAGGCCAAAAGACCCTTCTCCGTCATATCTGTGGTGCTGGCAAATACGCTTCGCAAACCCTTATAAATGCGAACACTGGCACCGGAAATCACCTGATCACTGATAGTGTATACCTTACCATCCATCAGGGAAATCGTCTTTCCGTCTGTATTCTCCAAAAATACTTCTGCATAATCCGCACCGGTGGACATAGCCTTCGCCAGCACAGACTCCAAAATCTTAGGGGAAACTCCGTTTACTGTCATCATAAAATGCTCCTTTCGTAGCTGTTAGGTCTTATTATAATCGAAAACACAGGGGGAGGCAACTGATTTCTGTCCAAAAAGGCTTGCTATTCTTCTGTTTTTCGGGTATGATAATGGTAATATAGTATGTCATATTTGAAGGATTACTTTATCCCTCAAAGACACCTTAACGCTTTATTATTTATTCTACATTCTAAGGAGATATTTCCATGAAACATGCTCTGATCACCGGTGTTACCGGACAGGACGGCTCCTACCTTGCCGAATTATTACTGGAAAAAGGCTACGAGGTTTACGGCATCATGCGTCGTAAGAGCGTAGTAGACTACGGCAACGTTGAGCACATCAAAGATAAGATCCATTTCATTTATGCAGATATGACTGACATCACCAGCCTCGTACATGCGATGCAGGTATCCCAGGCTGATGAGGTTTACAATCTGGCAGCTCAGTCTTTTGTAGGCACCAGCTGGGAGCAGCCCCTTGCTACCGCTGACATCGATGCCATCGGCGTTACCAATATGCTGGAGGCGATCCGCATGGTAAAGCCCACCGCAAGATTTTATCAGGCTTCCACTTCTGAGATGTTTGGCTTGGTTCAGGCTATCCCTCAGTGTGAGACCACTCCCTTCTATCCCCGCAGCCCCTACGGTGTTGCAAAGCTGTACGGACACTGGATCACCAAAAACTACCGTGAGAGCTACGATCTCTACGCGTGCAGCGGTATCCTCTTTAACCACGAGAGTGAGCGCCGCGGTAAGGAGTTCGTTACCCGTAAGATCACCGATGCGGTTGCACGGATCAAGCTGGGTGTTCAGGATCATCTGGAGCTGGGCAATATGGATTCCAAACGTGACTGGGGTCATTCCAAGGATTACGTTAAGGCTATGTGGCTGATGCTTCAGCAGGATGAGGCTGACGATTACGTTATCGCAACCAACGAGACCCGCACCGTTCGCGAGTTTGTTGAGATCGCATTCAGCCATGTAGGTATCGAGGTTGAGTGGTCCGGAACCGGCGTTGACGAGGTTGGCCGCGACAAGGCTACCGGCAAGATTATCGTAAAGGTTAACCCTAAGTTCTTCCGTCCCGCAGAGGTAGACATTCTTCTGGGTAACCCTGCAAAGGCAGAGGCTAAGCTTGGTTGGGTTCGCGAGATCCCCTTCTCCGAGTTGGTTAAGCGCATGATTGAGAACGATATGAAGTTGGTTGAGAAAGAGATCAAAATTTCTCAGCTGTAATCACGAGAGGATTATTGATGAACGCATTGATTATCGGAGCTGCCGGCTTTGTCGGCAGCTATCTCATTAGACATTGCAAGGAGGACTGCGGCTGGACCGTTTTCGCCACCAAGATGTCCTTCGAAACCTTTTCCTATGAGGGAGTAGGCGTATATGATCTGGATATCCTGGATCGCGACGCCATCGTTGCCTTATTGGAAAAGCTTCGCCCCGATTATATCTTCCATCTTGCTGCCCAGAGTTCTGTGGCTGCATCCTGGAAAAATCCGGGACTTACCATTGATGTAAATATCAAAGGCAGTGTAAATGTGCTGGATGCCATCCGAATTGTGAGAGACAATAGCCTGTCCAATCAGGACGATGTTCCTGCACAGCCTTATCTTCCCCGCATTCTGCTGATCGGATCCGGCGAGGAGTACGGTCATATCCGCCCCGAGGAGACACCTCTTCCCGAGACCAATGCGCTCCGCCCCGGAAACATCTACGCAGCCACCAAAGCCTGCCAAAATATGATCGGCAGCATTTATGCCAAGGCCTATCACCTTGACATTATGATGGTGCGTGCGTTTAACCATGTGGGTCCCAATCAGGCGCCCATGTTTGTTGTGGCTGATTTCTGCAAACAGGTGGCCGACATCGAGGCCGGTCTGCAGGAGCCTGTTATCCGCGTAGGCAATCTCTCCGCAAAGAGAGAGTTCACCGATGTGCGCGATGTACTTCGCGCTTATGCACTGTTGGTGCAGAAGGGCGAGCCCGGTGAGACCTACAATGTAGGCAG
>JAFOFP010000015.1 GCA_017387285.1 Lachnospiraceae bacterium | reverse complement strand
CTGATCATTGCACAAACCAGTGCCCAGGTAGCGATGCTGGTCACAGTACCTGCGGAGAATACCTGAGACTTAGCAAACAGCTTGTTCTTATCGCCTACCAGATAGTACAGGAAGGTACCTGCAGCAACAACTACTACAGAACCGATGGTGAAGCACTTCTTGTTCTCATCCTTGGAAGCAAGGGACATCACCAGTGCAACCACACCGATCACAACTGCCATCGCGCCGGCATATCCGATCCACTTGGTAGCCTCTGCGGATGCTCCGCCGCTGTACATGGTGGCGTAGATCACTCCGGGGATAACCATAGTTGCAAGGAACAGAGCAACTGCACCGATCTTGCCGCCAAGGGTAGCAACGGGAGCGGTGGTAACAGCCTCTCCGCTGATCGCCTTCTTCAGGAAAGGAAGCTTAAGCAGCAGAGCAGCCAGAGGCATCAGCATGAACAGGAAACCGATCAGTGCTACGCACTCAAATGCTTCCTTCAGCCACCAGATCTGATTTCCGGCAGGGATATCCTTCAGCTGATTTCCGTAATACTCAGAGAATGCCTCTTTGTAGAAATCTACCATATATCCGGTCGTAGTGGTGGAGAAATGGTTCCAGGGATGAGTCTCAGCGGGCTGGTAAATGATGCGCTTTCCGCCGTCAGCATTGGGATACCAGGTGTTGGGAGCGATCTTGATGCCGTAGGTAAGTCCAAGAACGGTTGCGCCCTCAGGGGTAGAAACATAATCCTTATGATTTACAGTACCCTTGTCGCCCTCAGCGTTGAAGAAGAACTCATCGTACTGAGCTGCGATCTTACCGATGGTACGGCCGCCAAACTTGGAAGCACCGATATCTGCGGTAAGCTTAAGCCATGCAGTATAGGAGTAATCGGAGCCTGCGGACAGGCCGGCAGCGATCATACGAACGCCGGTAGCCTCGTATGCCAGCTCATCGTAATACAGCGCCATGGTGGAGGAGAAACCACCCATGGAGTGACCGCTGACTGCGATCTCACCGTTTCCTGCTGCATCCTTAAGTACATAAGGCTGCTTATACATGTACTGAACCGCATCCCAGATAGCTGAAGGCCAGAAGCTTAAGAAGCTGCCGGTGTTCTTTTCATTTCCCTTAGAATGACCGTGGTCATACATATCCAGTGCCAGTACAACAAAGCCACGGCGGGACATCTCGATAGCGGGAGCGTCCTGCATCTCTGCACTGTTCAGATAACCGTGAGTGGTTACCAGTGTGGGATGAGGGTTCTGTGCACTTGCCTCCTTAGGCATGTACAGCAATCCGGACAGAGTACCTTTCTCTGTCTCAAAATAAACTCTGGATACCTTAACGCCGTATCCGGAAGTGTTGAATGCCTGTGCTACGATACTTCCCAGTAACATCAGCACAAGGCCGACAGCGAGTGCAATCACTGTCAGATTTTTCTTCTGTTTCATTTTGGAATCCTCCTTGTTTTTATTAAAAAGAGCGGTAAGCATCACCGTTCTCTCTAATTTCTATGCCTGTCATCTCCCCTGCATCACTTTTCGTCCTCAAGTTCTGCAAACATGCGCTCATAGTTTTCCAACGCTTCATTAAATAACGCATACAGCTGTTTGTTTTTTTCTCTGGACAAAGGCTGTTTTTTGGCCATCTTCTTTGAAACCTCATAGACCGTATCCTTCAGTATTTCCCCTTCCGTAGTCACACTGAGGACCAGATTTCTCTCATCGTGTTTCTGGCGATCCCGGCGGATATACCCCATTTCCTCCAAACGTTTCAACACCGGCGTCAGAGTACCCGAATCCAGATACAATCGCTCGCCCAGTGTCTTCAGATTGATCTCCTTTTCTTCCCACAGTACCAACATAACCAAATACTGAGTGTAGGTCAATCCCATCTCATCCATAAACCTGCGGTAATATTTACTGGTGGCTCTGGCACACGCATAGAGGGGGAAACTCACGTTATTGCTCAGCTTGAGCATCTCGTCCTTATCCAACATCAATCATCACTTCCGATCTCTTCGTACAAAATTAAATTGTGCCCAAATCAATGCTCATTATAAAGGATTCCCGATACGAGGTCAATAAGCTTTGTCATTTTCGTATTTTTACACGATTATTTAAATTTTTCTTTGTGCACAATGACCACCCTCCAACTGAAGCAGCCAAATCTTTTTTTCAACTCCTCCGTCATAGCCGGTCATGCTGCCATCCTTTCCTACCACCCGATGACAGGGAATGATGATGGCAATAGGATTATGTCCCACGGCACCACCCACTGCCTGAGCGGACATCTGGTTTTTTCCGGTCTCCGCTGCCATCCGTGCAGCAATCTCCCCGTAGGATGTCACCTGTCCGTAAGGAATCTCCAGCAAAATTTCCCAAACCCTCTGCCGAAACGCCGACCCCTCCGGCGCCAGCGGAGGAAGAAAATCCGGTATCTCCCCGGAGAAATACAAAGTCAGCCAACGCTTTGTCATCTCCAGCACCGGGCAGCTCTCCTCAGAACTCATTTTCCCCATACCGCTAAAATTTCCCCTCTGACCGGTCAGTCTGACCTCCTTCAATGCCGTCCCATCCGAAACCAAAACGATCTCTCCGAGGGGCGATTCCATCATTTCCGTATACAGTTGCTTCTCCATAGCACTTTCTCGTCTCTCCCGTTTTCTTATCTCTCCTATTTCGTTACCATCCTTCACTATACAATCGTCTCCCGGCCCTGTCAATCACCCTCTCTTGCCAAATATCCTTTCGAATATCTGTTCGATATTTTCAGTTGACAGTCTTACCGTTTGGGAGTATACTATAAGCAAAGGAGAACTGCCATGGCCGAACCGATTATTTTTCACATTGATGTAAACAGTGCCTTCTTATCTTGGGAGGCCTGCCGCCGTATCCGTGAGTCTGAGGATTCGGTGGATCTTCGCACCATCCCATCTGCAGTCGGCGGCAGCGAGGAGCAGCGCCACGGCATCGTTCTGGCCAAATCCTCCCCAGCCAAAGGGTTCGGCATCCGCACCGGAGAGCCTTTGGTCAATGCCCGGCGCAAATGTCCCGGTCTGGTGATCGTCCCTCCGGATTTTGATCTTTATGTGAGCAGCTCCCGGGCATTTATGAATCTCCTTCGTCAATATGCCCCTTCCGTGGAGCCCTTCAGTATTGATGAAGCCTTCTGTGACATGACCGGTACGGAGCTCCTCTACGGACCTCCTGTAGAATTTGCCCATCGTCTCAAAGATATGATTTCGTCCCAACTGGGCTTCACCGTTAATATCGGCATATCGAGCAACCGGTTCCTGGCAAAGACAGCCTCTGATTTTGAAAAACCGGACAAAGTACACACTCTGTTTCCGGCAGAGATGCCGGATAAATTCTGGCCGCTCCCTATCGGTGATCTGCTCTACGCCGGCCGATCCACCCAGAAATCCTTTCAGGCTCTGGGGATCAAAACCATTGGAGATCTGGCCCACGCAGACCGCAGACTGATCATCTCACACATGGGAAAGCACGGCGGCCAGCTCTGGAATTATGCCAATGGCCTTGATGACAGCACTGTGACGGTCCACAGTCCGGCAAACAAGGGCTACGGAAACATGCAGACCATCTCCTTTGATGTCACCGACCGTGACACCGCCCTGCGCTTTATTCTTTCCCTGTCCGAGACGGTCTCCGCCCGGATCCGTGCTGATAAAGCTTACATATCCACGGTCTCAGTTTCCATTGTGGATAATGAGTTTCACCATTCATCACGGCAGCTTACCCTGCCCTCCACCACAAATGTCACCGAGACGATCTACCACTCAGCCTGTCGGTTGTTTGATCAGTTATGGGACGGTTCTCCCATCCGACAATTGGGCGTTCACACTGCCCGCGCCACCGACATCGCTTATGAACAATACGACCTTTTCCACCCGGAGCGTTCCGAAAAACTTTCGAAGCTGAACGCTGCCGTTGATTCCATCCGCACCCGGTACGGCGAAGATTCGCTGAAGCGGGCCTGTTTTGTAAATTCTGACGAAAACCACATGAGCGGAGGCTTAAACAAAGCCAAACGCAATTCCAGGGAGGTTCCTTTATGAAAAATCCAGTTGCACTCATCACCGGCGCATCCCGTGGCATCGGAAGATCCATCGCCCTCACTCTTGCTGCCCATGGCTATGACTGTGTCATCACCTGTATTCATCGCCAGCAGGAGCTTCTCGCGGTTTGCGATGAAATCACTGCCCTCGGTGTTACCTGCCATCCATTCATCGGCGATCTCGGCTGCTGGGAAGAATGTGTCCGACTGTTTGATGAACTGTCGGTTCGCTTTGGTCGTCTGGATGTCCTTGTGAATAATGCAGGTATCTCCCATATCGGCCTGCTGCAGGATATGAGCCCGGATGAATGGCATCATCTCCTCCAAACCAATTTAAGCAGCTGTTTCTATTGTTCAAAACTATCCATTCCATTGATGCTGACCCATAAAGCCGGAGCCATCATCAATATTTCCAGTGTTTGGGGAAATGTGGGGGCTTCCTGTGAGTCGGCCTACTCCGCTACCAAAGGCGGTATCAACGCTCTGACCAAAGCGCTTGCCAAAGAATTAGCACCCTCCGGCATCCGGGTCAACGCGGTTGCCTGCGGAGTGATCGACACCGAAATGAACCGTTGCTTCTCTGCCGAGGAAAGAGCTTTCCTTCAGGATGAGATTCCCATGGGAAGATTTGGTACCCCGGATGAAGTAGGTACTTTTGTCTATGCACTGATCGATCAATCTCCCTATCTGACCGGACAGATCATTACTTATGACGGCGGTTGGATCTGACACCAAGATGTTTCTATATTGATGAGGTCTTTTTATGCTTATCATCCACACCGGTGATCTTCACCTGGATACATTTTCGGATACGGTTTCATCCGCATATCGGCGCTGGCATACTTTTCAGCGCCTTATTTCTTATGCAAACGAAACCCATGTGGACCTCTTGCTGATCTGTGGAGACTTATTTCACCGTCAACCATCTGAAGGTCAACTCCGGGAGGCGGATCGTTTATTTCGTTCTCTTGACCGCACACAGGTAGTGATCATTGCAGGCAATCATGATTTCATCACTCCTGACTCTCCCATGGCCACTTATCCCTGGTGTGATCAGGTCACGCTGCTGCACACCGCGCAGGACAGCCACGTATTTTTTCCCGAACTAAACACGGTCATACATGGCTTTAGCTATTCCTCCTATCAGTTAACTACGACATCCTGCTATTCTGTCACCGCTCCTGCTGACGGCAGGCATCATATTCTGATGCTCCATGGTGGAGATCCGGATCATCTCCCTTTGGATTTTCAGGGGCTGAATAACTCCGGTTTTGATTACATCGCTCTGGGTCATATTCACAAGCCCAAAATATTTCCCGGCAATCGAATGGCCTACTGTGGTTCTTTAGAACCGTTGGATCACACAGAAATCGGAAATCATGGTTTTATGCAGGTCACACTCCGCAACAAATTGATGGATCTGTCGTTCATCCCTTTTTCATACACCCGACATATCCCACTTTCCCTACAGGTCACTCCTGAGGATACAATTTTTAGCCTTCGCACCGCACTAACCTCACGGCTGGCCAGAGGTTCTTCCGGTGATCGCTATTCCGTTCTCTTCACCGGGCTTCGCTCCCCTGAGATCTCGCTTTCCGGTGAAGTTTTCAGCGACCTGCCTCAATTACATGAGGTCTCCGATGAAACCCTTCCATGGTATGATTTCGATCAGCTGTGTAAAGAACACGGCACTGATCTCATCGGACGGTACATCCGCACATTTCTTCCCGTTGGTACTGTCTATGAAGAACTTGATGAAACAAACCAACAGGCTCTGTATTTGGGACTTCGCGCCTTGCTGGATTCTTCCGATGACCGACGCCGATAACCTTTGGCTGTCAACTATTTCACCTTGCGATCGACGAATCGAGATAGGACATGATATGATTTTACAACAGCTTCACATTGACGGTTTTGGTAAATTATCCAACGTGGACTTTACCTTCTCCGACAATCTCAATTTGATTTGCGGTAACAATGAGGCCGGAAAGTCAACACTTTGCAGCTTTATTTTTCATATGCTTTACGGATTGGAGCGTGGACGTGGCCGTGCCTCCCGGTACGATGCATACATCCACTATCTCCCTTGGAATGCAACAGCCTATGGGGGAAGCCTGACCTTCCTGTCCGATGGCTTTACCTGGTTTTTGGAAAGGAGCTTTCTGGCTGACTCCCGTTTTATTCGCTTGACCAGACTGGATGATGGTAAACTCATTCCTGATCCGGAGAAAACCCTGTCCCGTCTCCTTTCCTCTGTCAGCGAATCGGTTTTCAAAACCCTCTTTTTCCTGTCCGGACAGTCCATTTCCGACGGCAAAGTTTTCTCTGAACTTCTTCAGCGATACACACAAAACCCTTCGGGAAGTCACACAGCCCAGTATTCTTCCACTCGGGCAATTCAGGTTTTGAAACGACAAAAAAAGGAACTTTTACAGAAACTATTCGGAGTGTCTTCCGGAGATCTCCTTCGCACAGATGAAGATTTACATGCGTTGGAATTACAAATATCCGAATTAACGGTGTCCTCCAAGGACACTCCCGCTGCTCATTTCGAAAGCACATCCGACGTTCAAAGAAAACCCAGTGTTTTTCGTTTGATTATCGGATTGTTCTTCGTGTTCATCGGTATCCTATTGCTCCTCTCGCCCTCACTCTGGACCATGATCGGACTGCCTATATCCAACCTTGTTCCCGCCGCATTTAGCCTCCTAACAGGTTTTGTTGGCGTGGTCTCGTCCTGTCGCCGTACTGTCACAGATGTACATCCCGACGATTGCCCTCACCTGCCTTCTTCCGAATTGGGATTGTTGCTGTCCCGGAGAGAATCACTTCTCGAACAGAAAGAGTGGCTGACCGCACAATTCTCCGCCGATTCTGAATTATCGCAACAGATCCGCTCCATTGATCTGGCCATTGATACGATTTCCGCTCTGTCTTCCGATATTCACCAGCTCTATACTCCGGATCTTCAGCGCTCCTTCCTTCGTCATGCCCGCGTATTGACCGGACGTCCGTTTAATCAACTGTTTATGGATGAATCCTTCTGCTTTACCCTGCTTGAGGAGAATCACCACGTCCCCCTGGAGGGTCTGAGCCGAGGTACCATCACCCAACTCCAGTTTGCCTGCCGTCTTGCTGCTATAGAATTACTCTATCCACATGCAGATCTTCCCATTTTGCTGGATGATGTTTTTGCCACCACCGACGATACTCGTCTTTCTGTTCTCCTTTCTCGCCTCAACACCGATTATCCGGGACAGAAAATACTTTTTTCCTGTCAAAAAAGAGAGGCTGTGATTCTCTCACAGCACTCTCTTCCATATCACTTAATTCAATTATAAGGAAAAGACACTCGAACGAAAAAGGGACTTGGCACATAACCAAATCCCTTTTTGTAGTTAATCAGTTCTCAACAATTTCCAAAACATCCATGGGGCAAGCCTTCACACAGATACCACAAGCAATACACTTGCTGGGGTTCTTCTCTCCTGCGACCATAACACCGAAAGGACAAGCCTCAACGCACTTTCCACAGTTCACACAGAGTTTCTTGTTAATCATGTATACACCCTTTGCATTCTGAGTGATAGCACCATGTTCACAAACCTTTGCACACTTTCCGCACTGTACACATACCTGAGTCTTAACCTTCTCTTTTTTCTCCACGATATGAATGCAGGATTTGTACGGGTCAAACACCTTGTAAAAAGCCTCTGAACAAGAAACCTCACACTGAAGGCATGCCATACATGCATCCTGATTGGTAACTTTAAGTTTCTTCATCTTTATTTCCTCCATTTACTCGAAGTAATTTAGTAACGATACTATTTCTGTTAGTATATCAAATATTTACCAAAAGAGCAATCTCTTTTCCATTAAAATTTCCACTTGCCGATCATAGCAATAAACTCACGATTAGTTCTGGTCTGGCTGAACAGATTAAGAACTCGCTCTGCTGCTTCCTCACCTTTACCCTCGGCAGTGATCTTATGCACAAAGTCAGCTGCAGCCCGCTCCTCCGGTGTCAGCAGCAGGTCATCACGCCGCGTTCCGGATTTCATGATATCAATAGCAGGGAAAATACGCTTCTCGGAAAGCTTGCGGTTCAATACCAGTTCCATATTACCGGTACCCTTAAATTCCTCGAACACCACATCGTCCATACGGCTTCCCGTGTCTGCAAGTGCAGTCGCCAGTACCGTCAAGCTGCCTCCCTCACGCATATTTCGTGCAGCACCGAAGAATCGCTTCGGCATGTAGAGCGCTGCAGGATCCAGACCACCGGACAAGGTACGACCGCTGGGGGCCACCGTCAGGTTATATGCTCTGGCCAACCGTGTGATACTATCCAATAAAATCATAACATCACGGCCATGCTCCACCAGACGCTTCGCTCTCTCCAGAACCATCTCTGATACGCGTTTATGATGCTCAGGCAATTCGTCGAAGGTTGAATAGATAACCTCAACGTTTTCTCCCGCAATGGATTCTTTGATGTCCGTTACTTCCTCGGGACGCTCATCAATGAGCAGGACAATCAAATGCATGTCCGGATGATTGATCGTAATCGCTTTTGCCACATCCTTCAACAGGGTCGTTTTTCCGGCCTTGGGCTGGGAAACAATCATACCTCTCTGGCCTTTTCCAATGGGGGAGAGCAAATCCACAATACGCATCGCCTTTGTTCCACCGGGACGTTCCAAATGCAGCCGGTAGTCGGGGAAGATCGGTGTCAGGTCTTCAAAGTTCGGTCTGGTCTCCAGTACCGAAGGCGCATAACCATTTACCTGTGTCAAATACAACAGTGCCGCAAATTTCTCCGCACTGGTCTTGATTCTTCTCATTCCGGTAATAATGTCACCGGTTTTTAGCTTAAAACGACGGATCTGAGAAGGTGCAACATAGACATCCTCATCACCGGGCAAATAGTTGGCTGACCGGATAAAACCAAATCCCTCCGGCATTACCTCAAGAATACCCTGCGCCACAATGCCACTATCCAGCGCCTGTATGTCTTCACGAAATTCGCTATCTGCACTGTTCTCACCCGAAGTCTTAGATGCAGCACCATCCTCGCCTAAACTATTTTTTGCAGCTTCAGACTCGATCTTTGTGTTTTCGTCGCCTGCCATCCGGGACACTGCTCCGGTCTCACTCTCTTTCGTTTCCGTTGTTGCAAACTCCGACCGATTATCACGGACTACACCCATCTGCAGTTCATCCGTTCCTGTTTTCGCAACATTGAGATTCATCCCAGCTGCTCCAACATCCTGTATGCCCGTCTCCCTATTCACCGGCACCTCAGCTGTCAAAGTTTCGGCATTCTCTGCCTGACTCTTAACCGTCTGATCAGCTTGTCCACTCTCATCCCCACGCGTATAAGGACGATTGTAAGGACGTCTTTCCTGGCGCTGATTGTAATCATAAGGACGCTGGGGACGGTTCATCCCCTGTCTCATCTGCTGACCCTGGGGCCTCCACGAATTTCCCGCCGCTCTCTGAGCAAACTCTGAATTGCGCGGTCTATATTCTCTGGGACGTCTGGT
>JAFOFP010000133.1 GCA_017387285.1 Lachnospiraceae bacterium | reverse complement strand
TGACAGTCGAAAGGCTCTTGACCGGTCGACCAGACCTGTCCCCGCCGGACGGAGATGGATCTTCGGCGGCGTCCCCTTTCGGTGTGGGTGAGCGGGAGTTCGGCTCCCTGACCACACGTACTGATGTAGCCGCGCCTCTATCTTGCGGAATTTGACATTATCCTATCATCTTTACTTCTCTGTGTCAATAGACTAAAGTGGAAGATTATGTGGAAAACGGAGTTTCATAAATGAGAAAAATCACGAAAAGACTGGCGGCACTACTTCTTGCTGCGGCGGTGATGATGCCCGCCACGGCAATGGCGGCCACTTATAACGATGATGGCGACATTATGGTCCGGGTGGGCCTTGCCTCGAGTTCCAAGCATAACGAGCTGGGGCAGCTGGCCTGTGCCAACCTCCAGAATGCAGACGGATACGGGGAGGGATTCTGTTTCGGCTATTACGACGAGGATCTCAACTTTGAGGAGTTGGCCCATACCGACGACGATGTGACCGCCGTCGCGGTTATGAAGACCCAGAACCTGTGTTACGGTTATGATGAGGAACAGGGTCGCTATACTTATTCCGCAAATGTGGATAGCGATATCAAGGTCGGCTGCTTCCATATCCGTTTGGAGGATACATTTACCTCGTTTAAAAATGCAAGCAATACTGCCGAGGATTATGATGACGCTTTCGTGGCATGGGTCGACGGGGAGTATCAGGTTCGTATTGGCGCATGGTTTACCAAGGACGAAGCGCTGGAGGCCCTGGATGAACTTGGTGAAGGTGAGATCGTCGGTACCAGCTCCTATGGCATCAATGTTGTGGAGACGGGGACCGACCGTGTTCTGTTCCAGTACGATGATGGCGAGGGAAGCCGCTTGGCTATCCTGCCCGATGTTACCGGGGAAGAGGATGTCCGCACCTGGTTCCGTGGGTATAAGTATCGCGGTGGCTTTAATTATGAACGTATTGCCGGCGGAAGCCTGACTGTGGTCAATGTGCTTCCTTTGGAAGACTATGTCAAGGGTGTCGCGCCTTATGAGATGGGACGCGAGTGGCCTGTGGAGGCCCTCAAGACTCAGGCTACCTGTGCCCGCACCTATGTGCTGAGAAATCTGGGTAAGCATAAGGATTTGGGATTTGATATCTGCAACAGCAGCTGGTGTCAGGTCTATCGCGGTACCGGCTCCGATCGTGCTGACTACGGCGCCAGCAAAATCAGCGATAAGGCGGTGGAGGAGTCCGCAGGGCAGGTTATTTGGTACGGTACCGATATGGCGGAAACCTTTTATTCCTCCAGCCATGGCGGAGCCAGTGAGTCTATCGAGAATGTTTGGGGAAGCAAACTGTCCAAATACCCCTATATGTGCGGTGTGGAGGATCCCTATGAGCAGGGAGCCGATAAAATCAACGCATATTCTTCCTGGACGGTGAAGTATTCCCGCAGTGAACTGACCAAGAAACTCCAAAGCAGCGGCTACGGTGTGGGCACCAAGATCGACAGTATGGATCTGACCTACTCTGAACTGGGAAATGTGATCAAACTGGTGGTTCACTGGAGCAACGGCGGCAAAAACTCTTTTAAACCTGACGACATTCGCAGTATCTTTGGTCTGCGCTCTAT
>JAFOFP010000132.1 GCA_017387285.1 Lachnospiraceae bacterium | reverse complement strand
GGCTTCCAAGCTCCGTGAGACCCTGAACAAAGCCCGGGAATACATGGAAAAGAAGGATGCAGCCGGCGACGATATCTTCAAGAAGCCCCCTTACGACCCTAAAATGGAGGCATTGACCCCCGTTCTCAGAAAGGAGATCCCTCTGAAGGCTCACGCTCACCGTGCCGACGACATCTTCACCGTGATCCGTATCGCAAAAGAATGTGACGTTCGTCTGACCCTTGAGCATGTGACAGACGGCTCCCTGATCGTAGATGAGCTGGCAGAGGAAGGCTATCCTGTGGCAGTTGGCCCCAGCCTTGGCCACGCTACCAAGCTGGAGCTGATCAACAAGTCCTTCGAGACCCCCGGTCTTCTGGCAAAGGCCGGTTGTCAGGTATCCATCATCACCGACTCCCCGGTTATCCCTCAGCAGTATCTTCCCCTTTGTGCAGGAATGGCGGTAAAAGACGGCATGGATCCCTTCGCCGCGCTGCAGGCCATCACCATCAATCCTGCAAAACACATCGGTATTGAAGACAGAGTGGGATCACTGGAGGTCGGAAAGGATGCTGACGTAGTGATCACCAACGGAGATCCGATGGTTTCCAACACAAATGTGGTGAAGGTATATATTAACGGAAAAGCTGTTTGACCGCATATTTCTTTGAAAAAAGAATATGCTTGATTTTGTCTGGAAATGGTGTTATACTATAGCCAGATAAATGAGGTTGTTGTCCATCTGGTCAAAAACCGAAAACCCCGGAGTGGCCGCTCCGGGGTTTTCTTTATGCTGCGCTGTCTACTCCTCTCCATCCAGCCATTTGCAAATATAGTAGGCCGCTATACTTGCTACGATAGAGAGTAAAAATGAGGTTATTAGTTCCATGCCAGTCCACCTCCTTCCTGCTGGAAAGAGTCGACAGCATATGACATTATAATACCAAAGACCCAAACAAACAAGTCTACCCTCTGTTCGGGTATACATCCTGTTTGTTTGGGTCTAATAAATTTTATTCATTTTAACAAGGCCTGATATACATCTCGCTTGGTAATCCCACGGTCCTTGGCCACCAGCTTCATGGCCTCCTTCCGGTCGATCCCCTGACGCTCGTATCGCTCCATGTGTTCCTCTAAGGTCAGCTCCTGCCATGCGGCTTCCTGCTCTTTTTTCAGCTCCGCGAAGGGTTTTCCCTCGATCACCAGCACCATCTCTCCCTTGGGCTCATTCACCTTGTACCAGGCAAGTGCCTCCCCGATGGTGGTCTGCTTTGCCTCCTCATAGCGCTTGGTCAGCTCACGGCAAAGGGTCATTTTGCGGTCACCCAGCACCTCTGACAGCTCTTCCAGAAGTTTTACCAGATGATGAGGCGCCTCATACATAATGATGGTTCTGGTCTCATGTTTCAAGGTCTCCAGGATCTGCTGCCGCTCCTTTTTATCGGAGGGCAAAAATGCTTCAAAACAGAACCGTCTGGTGGAAAGACCTGACAGGGTCAGTGCGGTAATACAGGCAGCCGGTCCCGGCAATGAGGTAACCTCCACGCCGGCCTCGTAGCACTGGCGCACCAGTTCCTCTCCCGGATCAGAGATGGCGGGGGTTCCCGCGTCGGTCACCAACGCAATATTCTGGCCTTCCTTCAAAAGCCCCACCAGATAACGGGCCTTCTCCACTTTATTGTATTCATGATAACTGGTCATCGGAGTCTTGATCTCGAAATGGTTTAACAGCTTAATGCTGTGGCGGGTATCCTCCGCCGCGATCAGATCTACTTCCTTCAGTGTGTTGAGGACACGGAAGGTAATGTCATCCAGATTTCCGATGGGGGTTGCACATAGGTATAATTTTCCTGCCATTTTTCCTGACCTTTTCGTCTATATCCTTCGCCGGAGGCACAACTGCTGCCACACGGTTTGTACTGCTGATTCAAATCCGCCACATCACATGGCATATTTCACTGCATTATAACAACTGATCAAAATGATCACTGCCATTAAACACAAAAACAATTTGTCCACGGCTTTATTGTCCATTTTTTGATTGAGCTTTCGCCCGGCCATGCCGCCGCCAATGCCGCCGGCCACCATGAACACCAGCGCAAGCACCTCAAACTCCGGCACGCTGCGGGTCACCAGGGTGGTGATCAGACTGGCAATCTGACTGAACAGAATCACATAGAGACTGTTTTGGGCTGCTGTCTTGGTATCCATGGAAAACAGGTAAAACAGAACCACCAGATTGATGGGGCCGCCTCCGATACCCAGAAAGCTGGACATCACACCCAACACAAGTCCCGCCAGCACACAAACGGCCTTATTGGTGATCTGCAGGGTCTTTATCCGATCTTTTTTTATGGTATAAACAAACGTTCCCAATGTGACCAAGGCCAGACAAACCGCCTGAACGGATCCTACCCGATTCCCGTTTTCAAACATTGCCTTGATGATGGAAAACAACTGCTTTCCAAGCACACCGCCCACTGCCGCACCGATGGCCAACGGAGTTCCGATGGCAAAATCCACCCGGTTCTCACGGGCAAGGAGATTTTTCCCCACCGAATAGCAGCTCATGGCAATGACGGTGCATCCGGACAAAAAACTGATAGTAGACACGCCTGCCAGACCAAACATGTCCAGTACCGGCTTGATGATCACACCACCGCCGATCCCGCAGATGGCTCCGACAATGGAAGCCAAAAAACTTACCACAAAAAATAAAACGACCATGCTGATACATCCCTTTGGTTCAATAACCAATTAATCAACAATCAATATCCGTAAATATCGTAAATCTCAGGCGTATACTTTCCCGGTGCCTCATAAACAATCAGCGGCTTCTCGATCCGCATCTGGGCACCGCCGCCGTACACCGCCTCAATAAGTACCATGTTTGCCTCTTCCCCCACATAAGGATGAACAAACTTCATCCGTTTGGGCTCCAGCTTATGAGCTTTCATGGTCATGATCAGCTCCACCAGCCGCATCGGTCTGTGTACCAAGTAAAACCGGCCGCCCGGTTTCAGCACAGCTGCCGCCTCTCGGGCCACATCCTCAAAGGTCAGACAAACCTCGTGGCGGGCAATGGCCTTTGGCTCATCCGGATTTTTTAACCCGTGATTCTGATTCATGTAGGGCGGATTACAGGTGACCACGTCCACCGTTGATTTTCCAAACCGCTCCGATGCCTTGCACACATCACCGCAGATGATCTCTACCCGTTCTGACAGTTCATTGAGCAGAACACTTCGGTTTGCCATCTCTGCCATCTGGGGCTGGATCTCCAACCCGGTAAAGTGAGAGCCTTCCGTCTTTGCCTCCATCAGAATGGGGATGATCCCGGTACCGGTGCAAAAGTCCACGACCCGCTCACCCTTTTTCGCTGTGGCAAAACCGGACAAGAGCACCGCATCCATCCCAAAGCAGAATGCCGACTCATTCTGAATGATCTTATATCCGTTTCGATGCAGTTCATCGATGCGTTCATGTTCCCGAAGCTCAATCATTGCGTCTGGATTTTCCTTCCTTCTTCTCCAATGCCTCCAGAGCCTTCAGCTCCTCGTCATTGACATTGATCCGTTCCTTGCGGCGCTTAGGCTTGAACTTTAACTGGTTCACCCGATAGTCACGGATCTCTTTCTCATCCTTGTCCAGCGTGACGATCACCTTCACGGTCTGGCGAAGCACATTTACACTGTGAACCTCACCCTTAGTGCCGTCCTCGGCAGTCACATAATCACCTACATTGGGAAGCTTACTGTTCAGATACTCGTAAGTCTCCTCCTCATTTTTCAGACAACACATCAATCTGCCGCAGGTTCCGGAAATCTTGGTGGGGTTCAGGGAGAGATTCTGCTCCTTCGCCATCTTAATGGAAACCGGTGCAAACTCAGACAGATAGGAATGGCAGCAAAGCACGCGGCCGCAGATGCCAACACCGCCCAAAATCTTTGTCTCATCGCGGACACCGATCTGACGCAGCTCAATACGGGTCTTGAACACGCCGGCCAAATCCTTTACCAGCTCGCGGAAATCCACACGGCCATCCGCAGTAAAGTAGAACAACACCTTGTTATTATCGAACGTATACTCCGCATCGATCAATTTCATCTCCAGCTCATGCTTCTGAATCTTTTCCAGACAGATCGCAAAAGCCTCTTTCTCCTTCTCCCGATTGCGGGCCTCTCGCTTTACATCGTCCTCAGTCGCCACCCGGAGAACCGGCTTCAGCGGCTGGATCACCATATCCTCCTCAACTTCCTTCAAGCCCAGAACCACATCACCGAACTCTACGCCCCGCGCCGTCTCCACGATGACATGATCACCCTTCTTGATCTCCAGATCCACGGGATCAAAATAATATACCTTTCCCGCTCTGCGGAATCTAACGCCGATTACCTTTATCATCTTAACCACATCTCCTTTTTCACTCATTGGGTCAATATCCTCATTTCGTGTGTATTCTTATCATTATAATCCCTTCATCTGCAGCATCACCAGCTCCATGGTGGTCTCAAAATTTACGTTGGCCGTCAGTCTGGCTTTGGCCTGATCCATCGCTTCCAACACCCGCTGCAGCTTATCATAGCTCTCCTCTGCAGCCAGACCCTCGATCACATCCCGCTCAGCCCGAAAGATCAACCGATCATTTTGGCCGGTGGATTTGCGGTAAAGGATATCCCGATACCACAGCTCACAGAAATCCAGTGTCTGTGCGTTGTCCAGCCCATCCTCTTTCAGCTGCTTGATAAACTCCATGATCTCCGAAAGCTCCATCCGGCGAATCTTTGCAAGCATCCCCACCAACCGCTCGCGCATGTGGGCAAACGCCTCGGATTCAGACAGTGCAATGGCCTTGCCCAGATTTCCTCTGGCAAACGCCGCACAGATCTCAGCCCGGTCTGCCGGTATACCCTTTCGGATCAGATACTGACGGATCTCCCCGTCAGCCAGCGGAACCATCTTCAGCATGGTACACCGGGAACGAATCGTCTGCAAAAAGCCATCCGGATTGGCAGACAGCAACAGGATCACGCCGTACTCCGGCGGCTCCTCAATGGTTTTCAGCAAGGCATTCTGAGCCTGAACCGTAAGAAGCTCCGCCTCATCTACAATATACACTTTATATTTACTGTGATAGGGCTTGATCAGCATGGGCTCTACCAATTGGGATCGAACCTCATCCACACCGATACTGGCCTTTTCGTGAGTCACCCACCCCACATCGGGATGATTTCCGGTGCTGAACTGTATACAGGAATGGCACTTCCCACAAGGATACTCTCCTCCCTCATCACACAGCAACGCCTGTGCAAAGGCAGAGGCCAGCATCCGTTTCCCCATGCCCTCCTCACCGGAGATAATATAAGCATGGGAGAAATGCCTGCGCTGCAGCGCTTTATTCAGATAGGCTTTCACGGACTCCTGTCCCAAAATCTCGTCAAAATAAGGCATGTTCACTCCTGAAAAACAACTGTTTCAAACACCCATCGGTTCATTATAGCACATCTACCGGACATTGCAAATGTAATCTTTTACCACCTCACTGCACTTGTCCACATCGTCATTGCAAAATCGCAGGGTTATCCCCGCCTCTGTCAACTTTTCCTCAGAGAAATCCACCTCATCAGCCAAATAACGGCGGCAAACCTCGTCAAATCTTGGGTTTTTCTGTCCGCATTCTCTGGCCCACGCCCTACGCAGACGCTCCCCGTCGTCAATCTCCAGATAAATCGGCACAACGGCTTCCTCGCCGAAATACGCTTTCATTTTTATGTATGCCTCCGGCGTGCCGATCATCAGATAGCTGTCCCTGTCCAGAGCGATCTGACCATCATCCATAGTAAAATAATACCAAGGCCCCAACATGGTCGGGTACACCCTGCTCTCGATCACCTTTCCGGCCCGCTCCTGCTCCTCGTACCAGGGGATACTCCGAAAGTGATACGTCACTCCATCCACCTCTCCGGCGCGGATAGGACGGGTACTGTAGAGAACCACTGTCTTTAACGCTAATGTCTTATCCTCCAGCAATCGGTTGAAAACCGTGTCCTTTCCGGTTGCACTTTTTCCCATTACATAAAAAATCTTTCCCATGGTGACCTCACAAAAGTAATCCTAAAACAGACGCAAACTTTCACATGTAACAGTATAATCGGTTTTCCGGAAATAATCAACGGGGATCTGTGTTTAGACCCCCGCTAAATCTGTTATTTTTCACCTGCCCATTGAGTTGATACATAGTTCTGCAGAGTATCCATCTCCGATCTGCTCAAATGGGAATGCCCTCTGTTTACTATTAATAAGTTCTCTGTAACCCCAAAAGAACGGTGATTGCGTCCTGCAGCACTCTGGAATAATTGACTCCCGCCTTATCTGCCTCAACGCTCATCCAATATGGAATCGTGCAATTCTTTTTGACCGCACGATTATCAACCTTTCTCCGATATTCCCCAAAATCCACATCCACCAGCGTAACAATATCATTATCCTCCGCCTCAATCCTCACAGAATAAGGCACAGGCAAACATTTCCCATCATCTTCCAGATCAATGCCCATCAGTCCAATGGCATCACGAGCCATGGCCATAGCATCAGCAATATCTTCGCCCTGTGTCGCGATCCCAAAATCAGGAATGTCCACATAATAACCATCGTTTTCTTTTGAAAGTACAATCGGATATGCCATTTTTCTCATCATCTTCCTCCTGTTTATTTCCTGCCTGCGGACTCGTCTGTCTGTATTTTATATTTTTATCTGAAGTAACGTGCCTCAATATGCTCATTCACTCAATTTCTTGATAATCGATTGAGCCAGCCGCTCCTTAATCTCAGAATGTCTAGGTATCGGGATCCGTTCTCTGCCATTTGTGTAAATGTCATGCTCTCCTCCGTTTCGTTTTAAATACCACCCATTCTTTTCAAGGAGCTTTATCAAATCCCGTCGCTTCATCAATTACTCCTTTATATGATATGTAGTTTTGCGTAAATTATACGCACTAAATACGCATTTGTCAACTGATTTATCTCCTCCTAATCAACCACTTCTTCTTGCATTCCCCGCCCAGACATAGTAAACTACTATCAAACATACAGATTATTATTCCACAGGAGGTATCACGATGTACAAGCTTTGGAACGCACTGGCTGCTACCAAAAATTACAAATGGGTGGAGCTTTCCCACTCTCTGAACAATGACAGCCCTTACTGGGCCGGTATCCCCGAAGGTTCCGTGGAACTGGGCTCCGTCTGCTTTGACTGGGGCAACCCCATGCTGGACTGTCTGATCCAGACCTTTAAATTCCCCGGACAGTTCGGAACTCACATCGATTTCCCCAGCCACTTCGTTCCCGGTCGGGAGACCTCCGATCATTACGGTGTACAGGATCTGATCTTTCCTCTGTGCGTGATCGACATCACCGATAAGGTTGCCGAGGATATTCACTATGCGGTGACTGCGGAGGATATTAAGGCTTACGAGGCAAAATACGGCCCCATCCCCGATGGTGCCTTCGTTGCCCTGCGCACCGACTGGTACAAAAGATGGCCCGACATGGATGCACTATCCGGTATTGCCGAGGACGGCAGTGAAAATTTCCCCGGCTGGTCTATGGACGCACTGAAATATATTTACGAAGAGAGAAACGCCGCTGCCAACGGCCACGAGACCCTGGACACCGACGCTTCCGTATTGGCCGGCGAGGCCGGTGATCTGGCCTGCGAGCGCTATGTTCTGGATAAGGGCAAGCTTCAGGTAGAGGTTCTCTGCAATCTGGACAAGGTTGCCCCTGCCGGTGCGGTGGTGATGGTTTCCTATCCCCGGATCGAGGGTGCGACCGGTCTGCCTGCAAGAGTTTGGGCGATCACTGAGTAATCTCGACGCAACAGACACATTTCCATCACTTTATGCAGCAACGATGACATTTTGGGAGAGACTTCAATGAGCAACTACGGACTGTTAGGGGAGAAGCTGGGTCACAGCTTCTCCCCCACCATACACAAACAGCTTTGGAACTGCGATTACGATCTGATGCCCACCCCGAAGGATCAGGTGGACGATTTATTCCGCGAGCGCAATTTTGCCGGCATCAATGTGACCATTCCCTACAAGCAGGATGCCTGTCGCGCCTGCGAACAGGTTGATCCTAAGGCTCTGGCCATCGGTGCAGTCAACACAGTGGTCAATCGGGACGGCGTCCTCTACGGCTACAACACCGATTATGACGGTTTCCTCTACTGTGCCCGCAGAGCCGGTGTGGATTTTTCGGATAAAAAAGTTCTGATTCTGGGAAGCGGCGGCACCAGCCTCACCGCCAGAAATGCGGTGGCCGATGCAGGAGCACGGGAAATCGTGGTAATTTCACGGTCACTGTCTGCCACCACTGAGCAGGCTGGCATCACCCGTCAGTGCTCTATCTCCTATGACACCTACGAAAACCTGCCTTCCCGTCACCGGGATGCACAGGTGATCGTCAATACCACTCCGGTGGGAATGTACCCCAACAACTATGCTTCCCCTGTGGATCTGGAGTTCTTCCCCGATCTGACCGGCGTAATCGATGCGATATACAATCCTCTGACCACCCTGTTGGTTCATGAGGCAAAGAAAAAAGGCATCCCGGCCACCAACGGATTGTCCATGCTGGTAGCTCAGGCCGCCTACGCCGCAGAATATTTCTGCGGAAGAGCCTTCTCCACAGATGAGATCGAAAAAGTCATCTCTTCCGTACAGGCGGAGATGGCAAACATTGTCCTCATTGGCATGCCCGGCTGCGGAAAGAGCACCGTTGGCCGGAAGCTGGCCAAGCGACTGAATCGGGAGGTCATCGACGTGGATGCCCTCATCGTGGAGCGTGAGGGACGAACCATTCCCGAAATTTTTGCCCAAAACGGCGAGGAATACTTCCGCCAATTGGAAACCGAGGCCGCCAAACTGGCCGGACAGCGAAGCGGTGTGATCATCGCCTGCGGCGGCGGACTTCCCACCCGCGAGGACAACCATTTCCCTATGCTCCAGAACGGGCGGATCTACTACCTGAACCGCGATCTGAACAAACTGGCCACCGCCGGCAGACCTCTTTCTGCCAACCGCTCAGATCTGCCGGAAATGTTTGCCAGACGTCATCACATTTACAAGGCCCTTTGTCACCGGGAATTCCGTGTGCGTGAAGGTCATCCCATCGCCATCATCAATCGAATCGTGGAGGACTACTATGAAAATATTAGTGATTAACGGCCCTAACTTAAATATGTTGGGCATCCGTGAAAAAAACATCTACGGAAGCGAAACTTATGAAACTCTTCTTGAAAAGATACGGAATTACTGCGATAAAAAAGGAATTGAAGTAGAATTTTATCAGTCCAACCATGAAGGCTGTCTGGTGGACCGCATACAGGAAGCCTACTTCCAGCAGGTCGACGGCATCGTCATCAACCCCGGTGCCTACACCCACACCAGCATCGCCATCCTGGATGCCCTGAAATCAGTGATGATCCCCACCGTGGAAATCCATATCTCCGATGTGAAGACCAGAGAACCCTTCCGGCAGATCTCCTATGTGTCCTATTATGCCAAAAAGACCATTATGGGCATGGGAACAGACGGGTATATCGAGGCCATAAAGGCGTTGTGTGAGTGAATTGTTTATAGGTTGATTGGTTGAAGGCCGCCCGATGGGCGGCCCTTGTTAATGAATTTTATTCTCCCCAATGAGTTCCTTTCTGCATGCAATAGACGTCGCCATACTTTACCAGAATAAACTGCGGATTTCCCCCTTGATAGTAAAACCGAACCATTCCGTCAACAACGGTTTCCATCTCTGCATAACTCTCAAATGTGCCCAAATACCATCCTTCAAAATGGTAATATCCGCTGGGATAAAAATACCACATATCTTCACTCAACGGCGCCTCATACTTTCCGTATGCAAACGATTCCTTTACCCATTTTTCTGCATATTCAAGCAGATTATCTTTCACTCCCCGATAAGCCGCCAGATATTCTTCCCAGCAATAATTCGTATAATTTGCTACGATGTCCTCCCAGGAAGTCAGATGTTGATCGGTGATCCGATATTTGGTGATCACAAACTCCTGACCTTGAGAGTCCTCCATCATTCGCTGAACCATGGCCTCCACCATAATCTTGGCAACCTCTTCCGGAGTCTCTCCTGCATCTGCCCGATAATAAACTTTCCCGGGATAACTGGCAGGACTGGTACTCTCGTACTCCGGCTCAACAATCTGAAGTTTTTCTCCGTTATAGTCCTTAAACCAAACGGATCTTTCCTCAGCCCTTAACTGAGGAAACAAGCTCATCACGCCGCGTTTTTCCGTGATCAGTTTACACATCAACAGCTTAAACTCTTCCGGCATCTCAGGGACCTGTCCGTCAGCAAACCATTCTTCCAATCGTTTTTGATTGAACACTGCGGTTTTCTCCGCAATAGTGGTGCAACCGCTATAATCCGCATCATCTGAGAACAACAAGCTCAAATCTTCATAATAACCTACCGCTTGATTTGCTATTGACGGTGCCAAATAGATTTCTCCGTCCAGCTCACTATAAAGGCAAACGCTGTTTTCCAGCAGCCGATTAGCATGATCCGCATAACTCTGCAGCCTGTCCGCCGGTATAGGGAAACGCTCCTTTTTGTAACCCCTCCACGTTAACCATATACTGTCAGAATCATACTGAATATAGGAACCCTTTTCATCCAGATAAAAACATTTAAAATTGCTGCCGTACTCTCTGTCTTGAGTGCTCTTCTCTTTGCTGTAAAACAGCAGATAATCCTTTCCCTCCTGCTGATAAAGAAAATATGCATTCACTATTCCATTTGGATTCGGTGCCATGGTCCTTCTCTCTGACCAAAGGATCTCCCCATCTTTTATTACACCAACTTCCAATTCGCTAACAGTCCGCTGAAAAAAGTTTGTTGCCAAATAATATAAATATAGTTCCTCTTTTGTTCCATCATGGTCCAGATCCACACTGTGGCTTGACAGTAACTTATCGGCCACACCATAAGGCCGGTTCCATTCTGCCAGATCTTCCTTTGTGCACCTTACATTGATAAGATTTCCCTTAATTTTTATGGCTTTTTCTAAATCACTTCTCTTAACCTCAACAAGTATAATTTTCGCAGAAATTGCCTGAAATTTTGTTTTCCCCTCATCGCAGCGAAACACTTCTACCGTCAGTTCTTTACTATCCTGATCAAAAATCACTCTGGCATCATAATCGTACCCCAAGCTTCCATCAACCATGGTAAATGCAATAATGGCATTCTCTGCCTCCCGGGCAACCATATAATTCCGTGTCAGCACTTTCCAATCCAGAGATTCCGCAACTCCCCATGACTGACCTTTTGCCTGAAGCGCCTCCGCTCCCTTTATCACTTGCATCTGCTCCTCTGTTGATCCGGGAATCACTACCACATCCGACCAGACTGTATTTCGACTCCCTCCCATGGTCTTCTTCACTTCAACCGTGGTCTTCTCGATCCCCTCCAGTGCTGAACGATCCACTTCAACCATCAATATCCAGGTACAGTCCTGCACATAATTTTCTGCTTCCGGTCTCTGTGCAAACAAGGTGAGTTCCAGTTGCTTCATCTCATTATCCTTAATAATCTCCACATCGTAAGTGTAGTCCCAATTATATTGCCGAACAAACAGACCGATAAGTGCTTTCTCTTCAAGGCCTTCACTGCTATAATGTTCGATCACCGAATCAAACCGTTTCTGTTCTGTACGTTTATCAATCCCCCACAACTCTTCTGTTTTCTGCTTAAAGACCCTCAGTTCCTTTTGGGTCGTAATCACCTGAGGTTTCAACCACGGCATATCTTCCGGCATCTGTCCTTCAAAGCGAATTTCCGTCAATTCTGCAGTTATAGCCTCATATCGTTCTTTTTTTGTTGATTCATCCGGAATCTCATCAGGTTCTTCTTTCGTCCCTATCTCCCCCTCCGTCTCGCCGGCGGATCCGGAGACATCTGCTGCATCTGTGGTCTGCGCCTCACCGGTCGTGTCCTTCACTGCATCTTCCGCGCTGTGACAGGCCGAGCACATCAACAAAATGAATGCCACCAGAATCATCCATGCAACAAACTGTCTCCCTCTCATACTTACCTCCGATCCTCTGCCAGACTGCTTTTTTCACTCACACTACCAATTACTGCGTCGTATCGGC
>JAFOFP010000131.1 GCA_017387285.1 Lachnospiraceae bacterium | reverse complement strand
CCCGATTCTCCAGGTAATAGTCGTGACCCCGTTCTGCAATCACAGGCGAGATGTTCATCCCCTTAAGGTCATCCAGTTGGAAGGAGGTATCATCTGTGCTGACGATAATTTCTTCCTCATCTTTCTGAGGAGGCTTAAACCACAGGGCGATCTGATTTGCAGGCAGAGTTGCAGGATCGAATGTTACGAAGTGAGACCCGGCCATGTGAAACTGACCGTGCACATCGGTATCCACAACCGCAATGACCTTCTGGTAGTCGGAAAGCTTGATTTTGAAGTTGTAAGTAATGTCCGTCACTCTGCCCAGCTGGCCTTCCATCTTTCCGTCCACATAGACACGGTCACCCAGTTTGAGATCAAACAGGTCATTGAAATACGTTAAGGCTGCTCCCTTTCCGGGGAATCGAATCTGAACCAGGGACTTCCGGGGAGTAACTGTCTTTTCCACTTCACCGGCAGATACCAAATCCGCCTTATCGACTTCTCCCCCACCAAAACCGCTGATTTTAAAAGCCATAATGCTACCTCCCAATAGAGTCAGTTTCTTCTTTCTGACTTTATTTTATAAAAGGTTCTGTCCAATAAACTTCTCCTAAACCAACATTTTACATACGTTAATTGAAAAACTAAACGCAAGGATCATAGAAATCCTTGCGTCAGTCTTGCTTTTATGACTTAAACAACATCCTGTGTCAGTGAAATTACTTACCCCACTTGGTTGTCTTACTTCCAAAGAAGCCGGGATCACTACGTCCAATCTGGTGGCCTTTCTTATCGTAGTGATGCTCACTGCCGAAGAATCCGGGAGAGCTGTGGCCCATGCTGCGTCCGTTGGAGTCACGGTGATTCGTGTTTCCAAAGAAGCCCGGAGCGCTGCTGCCGACTTTCCGGCCCTTTGCATCATAGTGATTCACTGTGCCGAACAAACCGGGACGGCTTTCACCTACCTTACGACCACGACTGTCATAGTGGTTGGTAGTACCAAACAAACCGGGGCGGCTGGTGATTTCTTTCTTTGCCATGAGAGATTCCCCCTTATTTATACTTATCAACCAGTCCGAAGAGGACTGTTACAGGGATGTAAAGAAGCAAACAAACAATTCCGGCAGTACGCATAAAACTCCCCTCTCTCCTCTTGATGGTATCAGTCTGGCATGATTGCGGTCCAAAAAATGCCGTCAATTATGTACAGGCCTTCAGAATCCCGAAAGCTGCCGCCACCAGGGCCACAGGGATCAGAATTGCCGCACCGCCAATGACCAGAAGGCAGACAAACAATGCAGGCACAGCCAGTGCAAACAGGATCACTGCAATGACCTTTGCCAGTCCCCAGGTCACACGGAACGTCAGTCCAATGGCCTTCACGAACAGCCACACAAACAGAACAAAAACAAGCAATTCAAACATATCTCAGTACTCCTTCTTCGGATCCTTGATCATGATATCCACCTGTATGCCGATCCTCTTTGCATATTCAGGCTGTTGCTTCTGCTTCTCCAGAAGCCTGAGTGCCAGGATTCTCTCCCTTACTGTCACTGGATCCACCTCCTTGCTGTATGTCTATATTGTATGAGGTCTGTAGGGAAATAAACAGGACGGAATCCGCAAAATAGCCCATGTTTTTCCCACGTGTATAGAAAAATAGCGGTACACTTCCGTGTACCGCTATCCATTAGTTTCTGTTCTTTCGGGAATTGTAGGCTTCAGGATCAATGATGCCGTTTGCCAGCATTTTTTCCGACCAAAGCTGCAGGGTTTCCACAGTTATGGAGATCCGCTCCAATTCCTCCTGGATGTAGATAAAATCATCGATCTCATCTCCGGAGATCTTGCCGTCAGCAGCGATCTCGATGAGCCGGTCTTTCTGCTTATGTACAGAATTCAAAGAAGCCAGCATTTCCAGTACGATGGAAGAAAGCTCCTTCACCTGCACCTCCGGCACATACTGCTGACCGATGGGACACTCGTTGGCACAGTAGTAGTTGCAAAGAGAGGGCTTCTTATATTTCTGGGACATGAGCAGCACTTCATCCGGATGGGGATCTGAGCGCT
>JAFOFP010000014.1 GCA_017387285.1 Lachnospiraceae bacterium | reverse complement strand
TCCACAAAAGCGCCGAAATCGATGACATTGCGGACGGTTCCGCTTAAGATCATTCCCGGTTTCAGATCCTTCATGTCCATAACATCGGTACGAAGGATAGGACCCTTGGTCTCCTCACGGGGATCCCGGGCAGGTTTTTCCAGTTCCTTTAAAATATCCTCCAGGGTAATCTCTCCGATACCCAGCTCGGCAGCCAATTTTTTCTTGTCAACCACCTTTTTACTGATGCCGGGCAGACCGCCGCGAAGCAAGCCATCAGCAGATACACCTAATTTCTCCATCAAATTTTCCGCTGCACCGTAGCTCTCCGGATGAACCGCAGAAGTATCCAGTGGATTTTTCCCGCCGTAGATACGCAGGAACCCGGCACACTGCTGATAGGCCTTGGGTCCGAGCTTCGCTACCTTTAAAAGCTGCGCCCGGTCGGTAAACCGCCCATTCTCCTCTCGGTAGGCCACGATGTTCTTTGCAATGGTCTTGGTGATGCCGGAAATATATTCGAGCAAAGATGCCGATGCCGTATTCAGATCCACACCTACACGGTTTACGCAATCCTCAACCACGCCGGTCAGCGTCTCGCCCAATTTCTTTTGATTCATATCATGCTGATACTGGCCTACACCGATGGACTTGGGATCAATCTTAACCAACTCCGCCAGAGGATCCTGAAGTCGGCGGGCAATGGACACTGCACTCCTCTGTCCCACATCAAACTTGGGAAACTCCTCCGTCGCCAGTTTGCTGGCTGAATAAACCGATGCACCTGCCTCGTTGACGATCACATACTGAGGTCTTCCCCCCAATTCCTTGATCAGCTGTACGATCACCTGCTCAGACTCTCTGGATGCAGTACCGTTACCCACGGAAATGAGATCCACATGATACTTACTGATCAGCTGCTTCAGGATACGTTTTGACTCCTCCACCTTATTTTGAGGAGCGGTGGGATAGATCACGATGGTATCCAACACCTTTCCGGTGGCATCCACCACTGCCAATTTACATCCGGTACGGAAGGCCGGATCCCAGCCCAATACCACTTTCCCGACAATGGGGGGCTGCATCAAAAGCTGTTCCAGATTTTTTCCAAAGACGCGGATGGCTCCATCCTCCGCAGTCTCGGTCAGCGTATTTCGCACCTCACGCTCAATGGCAGGTCCGATCAGGCGACTGTAGCTATCCTCGCATACCGCCTCCAGCACAGGAGTGGTGTAGGGATTTTCTCTGCTAATGGTCTTTTTCTTCAGATACCGCAGAATATCCTCCTCCGGTGCTGCGATCTTCACCGTCAGGAACTTCTCATTCTCACCGCGGTTCAATGCAAGCACACGATGGCCCGCCACCTTCTTAATGGGCTCCTCGTATGCGTAGTAATTTTCGTATACAGATTTCTCTTTCTCGTCCTTTGCCCCGGAGGTCACCATACCTTTTTTCATGGTGATGTCACGGATGTAGGTGCGATGATCTGCGTCATCGGAGATGCGCTCCGCCAGAATATCCATGGCTCCGGCAATGGCCTCCTCAACGGACGCCACCTGTTTCTCCTCAGAAACGTAGCCTTCCGCAACCTTCTCCAAGGGCTCCTTGGTCATCTGCAATGCGATGAGATCCGCCAAGGGCTCCAGTCCCTTCTCCTTTGCAATGGTGGCACGGGTCCGGCGCTTGGGACGATAAGGACGGTAAAGATCCTCCACCGCCACCAATGTCATGGCATCCTCGATGGCCTTTTTCAGCTCGGCGGTCAGCGCCCCCTGCTCCTCAATGGTAGCGATCACCTGGGCCTTCTTTTCCTCCAGATTGCGCAAATAGGTCAGACGCTCATCCAGCTTACGCAGAACCTCATCGTTTAAGGATCCGGTCACCTCTTTACGATAACGGGCAATAAAGGGGATGGTATTCCCCTCGTCAATCAATTTAACCGCAGCCTCTATCTGTTCACGGCGTACATTTAATTCCTCACGGAGTACTCCGATAATATCCATAATCAATCTCCATTCATGTAAATAATAGTACAACACACCCCATCTTATAGTATAACACAAAAACCCCTGCGCCGTCAATCCTGACAGCGCAGAGGTCTGTTATCTTACTGTGCCTGTTCTGTGTTTTTCAGACTGTTCCACTTCAGATATGCACTGATAAATCCATCAAGTGCTCCGTCAAGAACAGCGCCTGCATTTCCATTTTCCTCGCCGGTACGATGATCCTTGACCATGGTATAGGGCTGAAGAACGTAGGAACGGATCTGGCTGCCCCAAGCAATATCCTTCACATCGCCACGGATGTCGGACAACTTCTCCGCATTGGCCTGCTTCTTTAACATGTACAGCTTTGCCTTCAGCATCTGCATCGCCTTGTCCTTATTCTGGAACTGGGAACGCTCATTCTGACACTGAACCACAATACCGGTAGGCAAGTGGGTAATACGAATCGCTGATGAGGTCTTATTAATGTGCTGACCACCGGCACCACTGGAGCGGTAGGTATCAATACGCAGATCATCCATATTGATCTCTACATCCACATCCTCCTCAATATCCGGCATAACATCGCAGGATACGAAAGAAGTCTGCCGCTTTCCTGCGGCATTGAAGGGAGAAATACGCACCAGACGGTGGATACCTCTCTCCGATTTCAGATATCCGAAGGCATTGAGGCCATTGATCTGTACGGTAACTGACTTGATACCGGCCTCATCGCCGTCCAGATAGTCAAGCACCTCCAGAGAAAAGCCTTTCTTCTCGGCCCAACGGGTAAACATACGATACAACATGCCGGCCCAGTCACAGGACTCAGTGCCGCCGGCACCTGCATGGAGGGTCAGGATGGCATTGCACTTATCGTACTCATCGCAGAGCAGCGTCGCCAGACGAAGCTCCTCCAGATCCTTCTGCAGTTTATTCAAATTCTCTTCGATCTCGGGGATAACCTCAGGATCATTCTCCTCGTATCCCATCTCCAGCAAAAGCTCGATCTCCTCAAACAGGCTCTCCAGCCCGTGAAACTCCTCCACGGTGTCCTTAAGACCTTTAAGTTCCTGCATGATCTTGGTGGATTTCTCCGGATCATTCCAGAAATCCGGTTCTTCCAAATGTCTCTCTAACTCGGCGATACGCTCTTTCTTACCAGCCAGGTTAAAGTGAATCCCTCACTTCCACTAATGGTTTTTGTAAAGTTTCAAGCGTATACTTGAACTGGTCAAGCTCTACCATTTGTGTCACCTCTTTCTATGGCTTATTTTTACTTATTTGATACGTCCGCAGCACTGCTTATATTTTTTACCGGAGCCGCAGGGACAGGGATCGTTGGGATATACCTTCTTTACGTCACGGCGCTTGGGCTCCCGGACTGCGGTATCATCTTTGTTGGTTCCGGTTACCTTCGCCACCTGCTCACGCTCTACCTTCTGCTCTACACGAATGCGGAACAGGGTCTTGACGGTCTCCTCCTGAATGCTGCTGGTCATAGCCTCGAACATCTCGTAGCCGGCCATCTTGTACTCCACAAGGGGATCCTTCTGTCCATATGCCTGCAGACCGATACCCTGGCGAAGCTGATCCATATCATCGATATGATCCATCCATTTGCGGTCGATGGCCTTCAGCAGGATCACACGCTCGATCTCACGAAGCTGCTCAACCTCGGGGAACTCGGCCTCCTTGGCTTCATAAAGCTTCACAGCCTTTTCCTTGATCAGATGCTTGAGCTTACTCTTGTTGAATTTGGAGCCATCCGTGATCGCAACGGGCTCCAGAGGGAACACCTGAAGCAGCTGGGCATTGAGCATTTCCATGTCCCACTGGTCGGATGAGTGGTCATCGGATAGGCAGGAATCTACGGTGTTTTCCACGATATCCGTGATCATCTTGAGAATAACCTCTCTCATGCTCTCACCGTCCAACACACGACGGCGCTCGCCGTAGATCACCTCACGCTGCTCATTCATTACCTGATCATAATCCAGCAGACGCTTACGAATACCGTAGTTATTGCCCTCGATCTTGGTCTGAGCCTTCTCGATGGCATCGGAAAGCATCTTGTGCTCGATCTGCTCATTTTCCGGAACGCCCAGGGCATTGAATGCCGCCAGCATACGCTCGGAACCGAACAGACGCATCAGATCATCCTCAAGGGAGATATAGAATCTGGACTCACCGGGGTCACCCTGACGTCCGGAACGTCCTCGCAGCTGATTGTCAATACGTCTCGCCTCGTGGCGCTCAGTACCGATGATCTTTAATCCGCCTGCTGCCTTCGCCTGCTCATCCAGCTTAATATCCGTACCACGACCTGCCATATTGGTGGCAATGGTCACCGCTCCGTGAAGACCCGCATCGGCAACGATCTCCGCCTCCATCTCATGGAACTTTGCATTCAGCACCTTGTGAGGGATGCCACGCTTGCGAAGCAAAAGACTCAGCTCCTCGGAGGAGTCGATATTTACGGTGCCGACCAGAATGGGCTGCCCGGTCTTGTGAGCTCTCTCCACCTCGTCGATAACTGCTTTTAACTTTTCTCTCTTTGTCTTATAAACCGCATCCTGATGATCCTGACGGAGAACCGGCTTGTTGGTGGGGATGGTGATAACATCCATGCCGTAAATATCACGGAACTCCTTCTCCTCGGTCAGTGCGGTACCGGTCATGCCGGCCTTTTTATCAAATTTATTGAAGAAATTCTGGAATGTGATGGTAGCCAGTGTCTTACTCTCACGTTTTACCTTCACATGCTCCTTCGCCTCGATAGCCTGATGGAGACCGTCGGAGTAACGTCTTCCGGGCATAATACGTCCGGTAAACTCATCGACAATCAGAACCTGATCTTCCTTAACCACGTAATCCTGATCGCGGTGCATCAGATAATTGGCACGAAGGGCCAGATCCATGTTGTGCTGAATCTCCAGGTTTTCCGCATCGGCATAGTTTTCCAGATGGAAATACTGCTCCACTCTGGCAATACCCTGAGGGGTCAATGTAACCAGCTTGTCCTTCTCATTGACGATAAAGTCTCCGGTCTCCTTCACTTCCTCGCCCATGATGATATCCATCTTGGAGAGTTCACCGCTGCTCTCACCGCGCTGCAGCACCTTGGCCAGTGAATCGCAGACCTCGTAAAGCTTAGTGGACTTTCCGCTCTGACCGGAAATGATCAGAGGCGTACGAGCCTCATCGATCAAAACAGAGTCGACCTCGTCCACGATGGCATAGTGGAGATTGCGAAGAACCATTTTTTCTTTATAGATCACCATATTATCACGAAGATAATCGAATCCCAGCTCATTGTTGGTCACATAAGTGATATCACACTCATATGCGGCACGGCGCTCATCATTATCCATGAAATTGAGGACCACACCGACCTTCAGGCCCAGAAACTCATGAACCTGCCCCATCCACTCGGCATCACGCTTTGCCAGATAGTCGTTGACCGTAACAATATGAACGCCCTTACCTTCCAACGCATTCAGATAAGAAGGAAGCGTCGCCACCAGTGTCTTACCCTCACCGGTACGCATCTCCGCGATACGTCCCTGATGAAGCACAATACCACCGATCAGCTGAACACGGTAATGCTCCATCCCCAGCACACGTCTGGCAGCCTCACGAACCACCGCATAAGCCTCCGGCAGAATATCATCCAGTGTTTCGCCCTTGGACAATCTCTGCTTAAACTCCTGAGTCTTCGCTTTAAGTTCCTCGTCCGACATTTTGATCATGTCGGGGCGCATGGACTCGATCTTGTCCGCAATCGGGTAGATCAGCTTCAGTTCCCGCTCACTGTGGGTTCCGAACAGCTTCTGAAAAATTCCCATAAAACAAACTCCTATAAAACAATATTTTCCACTCTAATGTTTCATTGTACCACTGAATGGTATTTTGTTCAAGCCACAAAAGGGGCTTGATTTGGAAAAAAACAACATTTTCCGTATTTTATCTCAAATTCCAAGGACCATACTGGCAATCTGAAAATACACGATCAAGGAAACTGCATCCACAATGGTGGTAATAAAGGGGCTGGCCATGACTGCCGGGTCAAAACCAACCTTTTTGGCAAGTATTGGCAAAACACAGCCGATGATCTTCGCACAGAACACAGTGACACACATGGTCAGGCAAACCACCACCGCCACCAAAGGTGTGATACCCGATTGAAGGATCAGATTGTCCACCAGCATGATTTTGATAAAGGTACCCACCGCCAGGGTCACACCGCAGAGCACTGCCACACGGATCTCCTTCCAGACTACCGTCAGCCAATCGGAGAACTCCACCTCACCCACCGAGAGACCACGGATGATGGTGACCGATGACTGACTTCCGGAATTACCTCCGGTACCCATGAGCATAGGGATAAATGCGGTCAGTACGGCCTGCGCCGCCAGCGCACTCTCAAAAGAAGAAATGATCATTCCCGTGAAGGTGGCCGTGAACATCAACAGCAGCAGCCAAGGCATACGATTCTTCCACAGTTCGAATACCGTGGTCTTCAGATAGGGCTTCTCACTGGCTACGATCGCGTTCATCTTTGCGAAGTCCTCCTCGATCTCATCGTGCATGACATCGATGACGTCATCGACAGTGATGATACCCACCAGACGATTTTCCCCATCCACAACAGGAAGAGCAAGAAAATCGTACTTATCAAACATCTGGGCAACGATCTCCTGGTCCTCCGCGGTGGGAACCGCAATCACATTGTCCTCCATAATATCACCGATAATGGCATCTCGATCTGCCAGAAGCAGCATCTTAGCCGTCACCAGACCGATCAGCACACGCTTTTTGTCCGTCACATAGCAGGTATAAATGGTCTCCTTGTCAATGGCAACTCTGCGGATCAATTCAAAGGACTCCTCCACGGTCCAGTCTGCCTTCAGGCAGATGTACTCGGGAGTCATAATGCTGCCGGCACTGTCTTTGGGGTATTTCAGCAGCGTATTAATAATCTTTCTGTCTCTGGAGTCACAGGTCTCCAGAATACGCCGAACCACCGTCGCCGGCATTTCCTCAATAATATCTACGGTATCATCCAGATACATCTCGTCCAATACCGCCTTCAGCTCTGCATCACTGAATGCCCGGATCAGCATCTCCTGACGATCCGTATCCAGATCGACGAATACCTCCGCCGCCAACTCTTTCGGCAGCAGACGGTAAAGCATCATATACTGTTCTTTGGACAACTCATCATTTAATACTTCCGCAATATCTGCCGGGTTCGTCTCCATCAGATATGCTTTCAATTCCGAAAATCGCTTTTCTTCAATCAGTTGACGGATTTCCTCCGCCGTCATCAATTCCTGTTCCATCGTTAACCTCCACCCAAAACAAGCCATGGGCATGCACAGTGCAAACCTTCACGGCTTAACCTATTGTCCGGTAATTATCTTCTCCATCACCGGAAAGTTCATTCATTGGGGACTTGCCTGAGATCTCTCAGGCGGGTATAGAACATAAAACATGAGCATCTGTCCGCAATCGGTCCGCTCGTGGTTTTATGCAGCTACTACCGTCTCCGTCCATATGCTCACCTCTCTTAAGATTTGTATACATGCCGCACCATGAAAGTTTTCCACCAAAATAACAGCAGGCGGCTACTGCTGACATTGTCATCATAGCACACCTGCCGGGTTTGTTCAACTAAAATTTTCTGTGTTCCCTAACCGACGCTGTGGTTTATTTTACAGCAAAACCAAACCTAAATTCCTTTTCCTGCACCCGATATTTCTCCAGCAATTCCGGTCCGCAGGAATTGGAACCCAATCCGGATCCTCTGTAGTCGATCCGCACATTCACCGCTCCGTTCTTTTCCAGTTCGTCCATATGCGTCGCCTTTGTGAGCGCCTCTGTGCTGTAGGCGGATACCTGTACCTCGAATACGTCCTCCGCTGTGAAACAAAGACCGCCACTCATCTGCAATTGCTTACAGCCGGTGTGATTTCCGTGCTCCTGGGGCATGATGTACGGGAAATATTCCCGTTCCACGTCACTGTCAAACCAACCGGTGGTGGTATGGGCATGCATGTCGCAATAGTTCTCTTCCGGTCCCCGTCCGAAATATCTGAACTGCCGATTATCCTCAGTCAGAGCAAATTCGAAGCCAAACCGGGGCAGCCACATGGCATTTTCTCTGACTTTGGTCTGAATATCCAGTTTCATCTCCCCTG
>JAFOFP010000130.1 GCA_017387285.1 Lachnospiraceae bacterium | reverse complement strand
ACGACAGGTGCACTTCTGTCGGATCGAAAGCCTGGGTGCAAGCCCCTGCCACACCTGCATTGTAGCACCTGTTTTTTACATAGTCAACACATAACAGAATGGTTTGGAAAAGTTCTACTTTTCGCACAATTTGCGGTCTCCCATACTCATTTCACGCTCAAAATTCGTCATTTTCATCATCAGCATCACTGCCGGATTGTGCACGACGCTTCTGAACGAGGTTGATACCAACGAGGGCTCCAACAGCCAAAACCAAGCCGCCACCAAACAGTACAATGTTGGTTACGGGGATCCCGGCCACAGTGCCTTCTTCCTCAACGGGCTCGATGGTTTCGATGTCTACCAGGTTGTCAGTACCGGTGGTAGCCTCTTCGGAAGGAGTGGTATCTGCAGGCGTGGTGTCTGCAGGAACGGTTTCGTCAGGTGCAGGCGTTTCTTCAGCAGAGCTGAGGCAGGACAGCACATATGAAGAGCTGCCGCCGATCTCCAGACGCAGCACGCCATCTTCTCCCACGGGAATGGGGTCGGGATACTTGCCGTAATCGGTCGTCAGCTCGAAGGTAACACCAGCCCACTGCTGACCCAGATGGATCTCCAGCTTCTCAGGGGTAGCTACCTGCATCTCATCGCCATTGGTACCCTGCGCTGCGGCAGAAACACCAATGGGAAAAGTAAGAATACACATCAGCGCCAGCACAAGGGCGACGCATTTCCAAATTTTCGTTTTCATAATGACCTCCTTAGGGTTCATTGATTTCTTTTGGTTCGCAAATTACGAGATATCGCTGACGACCGCCGGAAGCATAAGGATGGCAAGTCATCAGGGTTACCAGCTCTCTACCGGGCTGGATCAGGATCTTCTCCACCTCGTTGGGCATAATGATCTGGATTTCCACCACCTCATAGGTGAGGGTTTCCCAGAGATTGGTGATGATCACCTCATCGCCAACTTCCAGTTTGGTGATATAGCGGAAGTAACTGGCACCGCCCCAGCCTCTATGCCCGGCAATAACACTATTGGTGTTTTCACCGCCTAGTGGGATACTGGTTTGGCTCAGGTGCGCAGCGCCATCCGCCAGATGGTTGTAAGTGGCCCCGAGATATATGGGCATCTCCAATTCCAATTTGGGTATGGAGATCACGCCAAAGATCTCATCTTCCAGACCATAGTCCTTGAGGGTGAAGCTGGGTTTTTCATAAGCATACTCACAGCTCAAGTGCTGCTGACCTTCGCGATAGATTGTCGCATTGTAAGTCTGCATGGCGTACCACAGATCTGTGTAGATCTCAGGCGCCTGCGGGATATCTTCCGGCAGGGTGCCTTCGGTTACAAATGAGTCTGTGGGAGTCGGCTGTGTTACAGATGGCTCTGTGGGGTCCCGATCCAGAAAGTCGTCCGCCTTCAAGGAGATTTGGTAATCGATCCAAGCTCCCGAGATGGTGGGATACAGCGAGATGCTGAGTCCGGCCAAAAACACCAGACTCATTAGGATAATGATAAATGTACGTAGCTTACCCATTGCGTCTCCTTCTTACAATGCAGAACACCATGATTCCCAGACCCAGTATGACAACAGCGCTAACGCCGATGATGATTCCCTGCAGATACTGCTGCTCCCAGGTGGACTTCACCGGCTCTTCGGTTTCCAGTTTCTCCTCCACGATTACTTCTGCTTCTTCGTAAGGGATCCGGGTACCTCTCACCAGTAGACGGTGGGTATTGACGCCAAAGGGTGTGCAGGTCACCAGTGTGCAGAGGTCACTTCCAATTTCAGTCTGGAGATATGTGGTGTCATAAGGGAGCACAGTCTTGATCTGGTCGACCTGGTAGGCCAGACGCTCGCCAAGTACATCCAGATAAAAGACGTCTCCTATTTTCATCCGATCCAAGTCCGAGAACATCTTTTGGGATGCCATACCGGAATGGGCTGTGAGGACACTGTGGGTACTTTCACCACCTACTGGCAAAGAACTGCCCAGCAGATGTCCCACGCCTCGTTCCAGCGTAGAGTTGTTGGTGCCATGGTAGATAGGAAGGCTGACACCAATTTTCGGAATCTCTACATATCCCATTATGCCATCGCCGGCCAGGTTCAATAGCCCGGCATAATCTTCAATAGCATTCAGCAAAGCCTCGTTCGAGAAGCTATCCTCATCCTGGGCGCCGGGCAGAATGGTTTGGTTGTACGCAACGGCCAGCTCTTTGGCCTCAATCAGTTTTGTGTTATCTACTTGCTCTACCTTCTCCTGATAGTGGATATGGACCTCAGCTTGATGTCGTTCGTTGTACCAGGTGCTGATCATGGGATACAGCGTAATGCCGAGGGCAATTAAAAATGCCAGGGTGGCAATACAGATGGTGATTACCTTCTTTTTCGTAGAGATTCCTCCTTTCAAAAGATACCCCGGGGAGGGTT
>JAFOFP010000129.1 GCA_017387285.1 Lachnospiraceae bacterium | reverse complement strand
GCGGGTTCAATAAAAGAAATTCCGCAGTACGATCCCGACGCAGAGGTGGCCAGCCTGGGCCTGACCGTTCCGTCGTGGACCGACTCCGTAAAACGGGTGCAGAGAAATACCGACTTTGCAAAAATCAGTGAACGGGCAAGGTGGCGGCTGGTATATGAGCTTGATCGACTGCTGTATTGTGTGGAAGATATGCTGGCCGTCCTGAAGGAGGATAATAATGGATGACCTGAGTAAATATGTGCCTGATGTTCGATTTGAGAAAATCCCGATCAAGAACCTATTATCGAACCAGGACTACCAGCGAAACCTTTCAGTGAAGCACATCCAAAGGACGGTGGAGAATTTTGATATCCACCAAATTAACCCCGTCAAAGTCAGCCGACGCGATGGCATCAACTATGTATTTAATGGCCAGCATACAATCGAAATCATAGCGGCGGTTTCCGGTTCTCGCGAGACTCCGGTTTGGTGCATGGTATTTGAAGACATGGATTATCAGGTTGAGGCGGATACTTTTGCAAACCAGCAGAAGAATGTCAAACCGCTGCTGCCCTATGAGATTTTTAAAGCGAATATCGAAGCAGGCAATGACATGCAGCTGATGATCAAGTCGCTAGTTGAGTCGTTTGACTTGGTTCTCGGCCCCACCAAAGGCTCCCGGACGATTTGCGCCATTTCCACCCTGGAGGAAATTTACCTGAAGCACGGATTCGACGTTCTCTCCCGGACCCTGCGCCTCTGTGCTGGTACATGGGAGGGAGAAGCAAACTCGCTGTCCTCCAATATGCTGCGCGGTGTGTGTCGCCTGATTATTGCATTTGAGGACGAAATGCGGGACGACCAGTTCAAAGAGAAGGTAGGCCGTTTTTCTGCAAAGGAAATCGCCAGGCAGGCCAAAGACCGCCGGGCCGGTTCCCTCGGCTATGCGGAGGCAATGCTGCTGGCCTACAACTGGAAGATGAAGAACCGCCTGCGCTGGGGTAAGCTGTTCAACAAGAAGGGTGGAAAGACAGCCGACGAGTACGAAATGATGGATGCCGAGTACGATGGCGACGATGAGCCGGAGGACGACTGATTACGTGCAGATTCGCTTCAAAATGTGATGATTGCGCGTAAAAATAAACATGCCACTACCACTTGACTTTAGCGCCCAGTGGAGCAATAATGTCAGCTACCAAAAGGGCGACAAGGAGGTAAACCATGAGGGTGACTTACAAAAGGCTGTGGAAGCTACTAATTGATCGGGACATGAAAAA
Organism: Lachnospiraceae bacterium; assembly: GCA_017387285.1. GTDB lineage: Bacteria > Bacillota > Clostridia > Lachnospirales > Lachnospiraceae > RGIG423. The sequence goes on along the minus strand of JAFOFP010000129.1, from coordinate 686 downwards.
GAAGGACCTGTGCGCCCAGGCGGGCATCAGTCCCGCGTCAGTAACGAAAATGGGAAAGGGCGGACATGTGACGACCGAGGTGTTGAGTAAAATCTGCACGGCCCTGAACTGCGGCATAAAAGACATCATGGAGATCGTACCCGACGACTCGTCCCCACAAACATAAATAACCCCTTCGCAGGGGTCCGAATGGCTCAGAAACTACTTGACAATTAGTGGATTCAGAGCGAACATCACGGACACCCCGCGGAGGGGATGTTTTTTACCCTGGGAGAAAGGAGGAAAACACATGAGAACCTGGCATAAATCAATGCCGATGAAACTGGTGAATGAGAAGCTGGGCCTTTACAGTCATGGTACCTGGGCCAAGCAAATGGACCGGTACTGGGAATCCGACGACGGATACCATGTAAGCAGCCGCCTGATTCGCACCGAGTGGGGTGTTGTTGAACACGTCACGATCGGGCGAATGGGTATTGGCTGCGGAGATATACCTTGGGCGGTAAAGCAAGAAATCAAAAACGAGCTGTTCGGATCCCGGACTACTGCCATTGAGGTGTTCCCATCCAAGAAGAACCTGATTGATGTTATGGACCTGTACCACCTTTGGATACTGCCTAAAGACTTCCGGTTGCCCTTTGGCATTCACCCCAATCGCGACCCGCAGTGTCCTACCGTTGAACGCG